>NKIE01000266.1 GCA_002256055.1 Pseudomonas sp. PGPPP3
CAACAACGCAATCACAAGCAGCGCCTTAGCCAGCCAGCCAGACAAGCGCTGACCATCGGCCTGCCAATCGAGCTGATCGCCAATCAGCAATGCGAGCAAACCAATAAACCAGAAAACCCCGGCAAACAGTTTGTAAGCTACAAATGGCGCAGGATGCAGCCAGGCAGAAATCGCCAGCAAACCGCCCAGAGCCAGCCACATCAGCATCCACAGCGATAGCTTTAGCTCTTTTACCCCGACAAACAGCACCGCACCAGCCAGCAGTACACCCAGCACCACCAGCAACTCTTCAATAAAGTTGGCCAGCGGAAACACATGCACCGGCTGACAAAACCCCAGCCCAACCACCGCAAGCACCAGCAGAAATGCCCGCTGCACAGAAATAACACTCGACATCAAAGGGAACTCTCTGACAATTTTGGTCACATCCGCCGTGCAAAAACGCTGCAACAACGCCTTCCATCAAGGCAGCACATCTTGGCAAGCCCTTTGCATTGAGCATGTCAGCTGCTGCAGAGGCAGTAAAGCGTTAGCGAATTCAACTGGAGAGACTCTATGAAAGCTCAACTACAAAAAGGCTTTACCCTGATCGAACTGATGATCGTGGTTGCGATCATCGGCATCTTGGCAGCCATCGCAATCCCGGCCTACCAGAACTACATCGCACGCGCCGAATCGAATACAGGCCTGCAGGCTATCGCGCCATTAAAAACAGCAGTTGAAGACGCCTTTGCCCGCGGTGTTGGCGGAGCTTCAACCACAGTGACTCTCTTGGGCAGCGCAGCAACTGCAAGCCCGCTGGGTACTATTGCAGTTAACTTGGCTAATGACGGTACCGGCACTCTGACTTTTACATTTAATGGCGCGGCCAGCCCAAAAATGAAAAGCCCGAACGTTGCAGTACACACACTCACACGCGCTGCAGATGGCACCTGGGCATGCACATCAAGTGCCACCGCAGATTTCCTACCTCGCGGCTGTGTTGCCCCGTAACAGCTAATCCAGTAAACAACAAAGGCGCTCCCAGAGCGCCTTTGTTGTTTAAATCAACTTAAAACAGCTCCGACTCCTTAGCATTAAGGCTTATTTGAGCTATACAGCTTTTTCATTCCCAGAAGAAACTATCCCACGCCATGAATGACAGCCCACTACTTTCCGGCCTGGCCAAACAATTGGTGCTGGCCGAACTTCTTGATGAAAAGGCCGCCCAGCAGGCGCAAAACCAGGCGCAGCGTAACAAGCTGTCGCTAGTCACCTATCTGGTGCAAAACAAGCTGGTCAAGAGTCGCGCAATGACGGAGTTGGCCGCCGATCAATTTGGCGTGGCCTACCTAGACCTCAACAGCGTCGACAAAGAAGGTCAGCCGAAAGATCTGGTCAGCGAGAAGCTGATTCGTCAACACCGCGCCCTGCCGCTATGGCGCCGCGGCAACAAACTGTTCGTGGCCGTGTCCGATCCGACGAACCACCAAGCGGTTACCGACATTCAGTTCTCTACCGGCCTGACCACCGAGTCCATCTTGGTGGAGGACGACAAGCTCGGCGATGCCATCGACAAGTTCTTCGACAATGCCGCCAGCGGTATGGAGGAACTCGGCGATATAGACCTGGATGGCCTGGATGTCGAAGCCGTTGATAACGACAAGGATGACAAACCCCAGGGCGAGGGCGCAGACGACGCCCCCGTGGTGCGTTTCGTCAATAAGATGCTGCTGGATGCGATCAAAGCCGGCTCATCTGACTTACACTTCGAACCCTACGAGAAAACCTACAGGGTGCGTTTTCGTACCGACGGCATCTTGAGTGAAATTGCACGCCCGCCGATTCAACTGGCGCCTCGAATTTCCGCACGCCTCAAGGTCATGGCCGGCCTGGACATCTCCGAGCGGCGCAAGCCGCAGGACGGGCGGATCAAGATGCGCATCTCCAAGAACAAATCCATCGACTTCCGCGTCAGCACCTGCCCGACGCTGTGGGGCGAGAAGATCGTGATGCGAATCCTCGACTCCGCCAGCGCCCAGATGGGCATTGATGCACTGGGCTATGAAGAGTCGCAAAAAGAGCTGTACCTGTCCGCGCTCAAGCAACCCCAGGGCATGATTCTGGTAACAGGCCCCACCGGTTCGGGCAAGACGGTTTCCCTGTACACCGGCCTGAACATCCTCAACACCGTGGACGTGAACATCTCCACCGCCGAAGACCCGGTGGAGATCAACCTGGAAGGCATCAACCAGGTGAACGTCAACCCCAAGCAGGGCATGGACTTTACCGCGGCACTGAAATCATTCCTGCGCCAGGACCCCGACATCATTATGGTCGGCGAAATTCGCGACCTTGATACCGCCTCCATTGCCGTCAAGGCAGCGCAGACCGGCCACATGGTAATGTCCACCTTGCACACCAACAGCGCTGCAGAAACCCTCACGCGCTTGCGTAACATGGGTGTGCCTTCGTTCAACATCGCAACCTCTGTCAACCTGATCATCGCTCAACGCCTCGCTCGCAAGCTCTGCAGCGTGTGCAAAAAGGAAGTGCAAATCCCTCGCGAAACACTACTTGAAGAAGGTTTTCCGGAGGACCGGCTCGGCACCTTCAAGATTTATGGCCCCGCAGGCTGCGAAAACTGCAACGGCGGCTACAAAGGCCGTGTCGGTATTTATGAAGTAGTTAAAAACACGCCAGCGCTACAACGGATTATCATGGAGGAAGGCAACTCCATTGATATTTCAGTCCAGATGCGTAAAGACGGCTTTAATGACCTGCGCACCTCGGCCCTGCTGAAGGCCATGCAAGGTGTCACCAGCCTGGAAGAAGTCAACCGTGTGACCAAGGATTAACCCATGGCGGAAAAATCGATTACTAACAGTGTTTTTGCCTGGGAAGGCACAGACAAAAAGGGCACAAAAGTTAAAGGAGAGATTAGTGGCAGTAATCCAGCCCTAATCAAAGCACAACTACGCAAACAAGGCATCAATGCGTCTAAAGTGCGCAAGAAGTCCGCATCACTTTTTGGTGGCGGCAAAAAAATCAAGCCAATGGATATTGCTATATTCGCACGCCAAATGGCAACCATGATGAAAGCTGGCGTACCTCTACTACAATCCTTCGATATAATTAGCGAAGGACTCGACAATGCAAATATGCGCAAACTGGTGGACGATGTTAAGCAACAAGTTGCTGCCGGCAACAGCTTTGCAGCCTCACTTCGTAAAAGCCCACTTTATTTTGATGAGCTTTTTTGTAATCTGGTCGACGCAGGCGAACAAGCTGGCGCACTTGAAAATCTTCTCGATCGAATAGCTACCTATAAAGAAAAAACCGAAGCACTGAAGGCAAAAATCAAAAAAGCAATGAACTACCCCATTGCAGTAATTGCAGTAGCACTTATTGTTTCAGCCATTCTACTCATCAAAGTAGTACCACAATTCCAAGCAGTTTTTTCTGGCTTCGGAGCTGAACTACCTGCATTCACGATGATGGTTGTACATCTCTCTGAATTCCTCCAAACATGGTGGTTCTTAATTCTCGTCGGCATCCTTGGTATTACTTTCAGCGCTAAAGAGACACTAAAACGCTCTGAAAAAGCCAGGAACAATCTGGATAGACTCGCCTTAAAAACGCCAATTGTTGGCGATATTCTTTATAAGTCGGCTGTCGCCCGATTTGCTCGCACACTGTCAACGACCTTCGCAGCTGGCGTTCCATTGGTCGAAGCCCTTGATTCGGTTGCAGGAGCGACGGGAAACATTGTATTCAAGAACGCTGTAAACAAAGTAAAACTTGACGTCTCTACCGGCATGCAGCTAAATTTTTCTATGCGCACAACAGGCATATTCCCTTCAATGGCCATTCAAATGACTGCTATTGGTGAAGAATCAGGCGCCTTAGATGTAATGCTCGACAAGGTAGCCACATATTACGAAGCAGAAGTCGACAACATGGTAGACGGCCTAACTGCCCTAATGGAGCCTATGATTATGTCTGTGCTGGGCGTACTCGTCGGCGGACTTGTAATTGCCATGTACCTACCAATATTCCAACTTGGCGCCGTGGTTGGATAAATGTCTCTTATTTACTTTCTGGAGCTAAATACCTCGACTCTTATTCTATGCACCTTAATGCTCGGACTGTTAGTTGGCAGCTTCCTCAACGTCGTAGTCTACCGCCTACCCAAAATGCTCCAGCGTGACTGGCAAATACAGGCCCAGGAGATTCTCAGCCTGCCGGCAGAAAGCGAAGACAAAACCTTCAACCTGATCCTACCCAACTCCAGCTGCCCGCATTGCGCACACGAGATCAAGCCTTGGGAAAACATCCCAATCTTCAGCTGGCTGCTTCTGCGCGGTAAATGCTCTGCCTGCAAAGCCCGCATTAGCACGCGCTACCCGCTGGTAGAGCTGACCTGCGGCCTGCTGTCGGCCTATGTGGCTTGGCACTTTGGTTTCACTTGGCAGGCCGGCAGCATGTTGCTACTGACCTGGGGCCTGCTGGCCATGAGCCTGATTGATGCCGATCACCAGTTGCTGCCGGACGCCTTGGTTTTGCCGCTGTTGTGGATCGGGCTGATCGTTAACCAATTTGGTCTGTTTGCCAGCCCCGCAGACGCACTCTGGGGTGCTATCGCCGGTTATCTGAGCCTGTGGTCGGTGTATTGGCTATTCAAGCTGGTCACTGGCAAGGAAGGCATGGGCCATGGCGACTTCAAGCTTCTGGCCATGCTCGGCGCTTGGGGTGGCTGGCAGATTCTGCCACTGACCATTCTGCTCTCGTCTTTGGTGGGCGCAGTGCTCGGGGTGATCATGCTGCGCCTGCGCAACGCCGAAACCAGCACACCCATCCCCTTTGGCC
>NKIE01000267.1 GCA_002256055.1 Pseudomonas sp. PGPPP3
CTCTGCGGCCTGGGCTCTGGACTATGTGCCGGGTAACGCCGTCGCACCCATTGTTGTGCGCAGCTGGGCACAACCGCCACCGCGTTATCTGTGGCCCTCGCTCAACCCTCGCGCCTCTCCCTCCGACTTTCTCGCAGTGAATTCGTCCGTCTGACTTTGTTGGTCGCCGCCTTGGCGTAGCCGCACACGTCAGCCTTCACTTTTCGCGTGGAAGTTGTTTTTCATGAATGTAACCAACACCTCTCTGGTGCTGCTGATCAGCGCCTGCAATCTGGCCTGGGCCGCTGAAAGCTCGGTCGAACTGGCTCCGCTGACCGTCGAGGGCGCCCTCGAACAGCCCTCTGGCATCCTGCTCGACGAGCCGATCAAAACGGGTTCGCGCCTGGGCCTGACCGCCCGCGAAACGCCCGCCTCGGTCAGCGTTGCCGATCGCGCCATCATTGAAGAGCGTGGCGCCAAGGACACCCAGGATGTGATCAACAGCATGACCGGGGTGAATGCTTCAGCTAACCCGGGCTACGGCGGCTATGTGTCTTACCGCGGCTTTACCGCCGGGCAGATCACCCAGCTCTATAACGGCATTGGCATGAGCTACAGCAGCGCCACGCGGCCGGTGGATGCCTGGATTTATGACCGGGTGGAGCTGATCGGCGGGCCGGCGACCTTTCTTTACGGCGCTGGCGCCGTGGGCGGCTCGATCAACTACATCACCAAACTGGCCAACCGCGAAGAGCAGGCCGTGCAAGGGCGTTTGCGCTATGGCAGCTATGACAGCTCGGAGCTGGCGCTGGGCGTTAATCAGGCGCTGAGCACGGACGCCGATCCAAAGCACTTTGCCCGCTTCGATATCAGTCGTACTGGCGGCAACGGCTATATGGATCGCAATGAACGCGAATCCACCAGCATGGCCTTCTCCATCCTCAGCGACCTGACGCCCGACCTCAGCCACACCTTGGCGCTGGAGTATCAGGAAGACCAGGAAGACAGCCCGTACTGGGGCTCGCCGCTGCTCAAGCCGGTTGGCGACACCATGAAGATCGACAAGGATCGCCGCTTCGAGAACTACAACGTCGCCGATGGCCGTTATGAGCAGCGCGTGCACTGGCTGCGCTCGATCCTCGACTACCAGATCAATGACAGCACCAGCCTGCAGAACACCCTCTATCACTACGACGCCCAGCGCGATTATCGCAACCTGGAAAACTACACCTATAACGCGGACAACAGCTTGGTGAGTCGCTCCGCGGCGCTGTTGCAGCGGCATGATCAGCAGGTTGACGGTAACCGCTTCGAGCTGCGCCACGACAATCAGTTGTTCGGCCTGTTCAGCCAGTGGTCGGCGGGTCTGGATTACTCGATCAACCAGCAGAGGCTGCACCCTAATAGCAAGTTTAACTCCAGCCCTTATGACACGGTTGATCCAGACCATTTTGATCCGGGCAGCTTCTCCGACATTCCGGGCGTCAACGTCGGCCTGCAAAAGCAGCGCAAGCACGAAGTCACCACCCTGGCGGGCTTTGCGGAAAATCGTCTGGAGTTGACCGAGCGCTTGTCATTGCTGACCGGCCTGCGTTATGACCACCTGGACATGGAAGTGACCAACTACGGCTCGGTGACGCCGACCAGTCCGGCGTTCTTCGAGCGCACTTGGGAGCCGCTTACCGGGCGTGCTGGCCTGGTGTATGAGCTGACCCCGGCCGCCAATGTCTACGTGCAATACAGCACGGCCGCCGACCCACCCGCGGGCTCCTTGGCTTCGGCAACCTACTCGCAGGTTGGCCTCTACGACCTGACTACGGGCGAGCAGTGGGAAGTCGGCAGCAAGCTGGATTTCCTCGATGGGCGCGGTTCGGCCACCGTGGCTTTGTATGAAATCGTGCGCCGTGACTTCACCGTCAAGGACTCCAATAACCCCAACCTGACGGTCCAAGCTGGCCAGCAAACGTCCCGCGGCATCGAGCTGGCGGGCAAGCTGCAAGTCACCTCGAAACTGCTGGCTGAAGCCAACTACGCCTACGTCAATGCCGAGTACGACGAGTTCAACGAAGCCGTCAACGGCGTGTCGGTGTCCCGCGAGGGCAACACCCCGACCAACGTGCCGGACAGCGTGGCCAATGCCTGGCTGACCTACGACATCGACCCCGCCTGGAAGGCTGGCGTGGATGCGCGCTATGTCGACTCGGTGTTCGCCGACAACGCCAACACCCTCAAGGCGCCGTCCTACACCTTGTACGGTGCGTTCGCCCGTTACCAGGTGGACGAGCACACTGCGGTGACCGGGCGAGTGCGTAACCTGACCGATGAACTGTATGCCAAACAGGCCTACGGCAGCCTCTACTACATGGGTGCGCCGCGCACCTTCGAAGTGGCTGTAGACACGCAGTTCTAAGAGGACGCGCCCATGGCGATCAAACGCTATCTGTACCTCTGGCACCGTTGGCTGGGCATTGCCCTGTGCCTGTTTATGGCGCTGTGGTTCGTCTCCGGGGTGGTGATGCTGTATGTCGGCTACCCCAAGCTGACGCCGGCCGAGCACCTGGCGCACCTGCCGGAACTGCCGTCGCATGATTGCTGCGTAGGGCTGGAGCAAGTATTGGCCGCCAGCGGGCGCGGCGAGGCGCCGACCACCCTGCGCCTGAGCAGTGTGGCCGGTGCGCCGCGTTACCTGCTCGGCTATGCCGACGGCAGCAACCTGGCGGTTGATGCCCGCGAGGGCTGGCGGATTGCGCCGGTCGATGTCAGGCAGGCCATGGCCAGTGCCCGCCAGTTTGACGGCAACGCGCTGGCCCACTATCAGGGCCAGGTGCAGGAGGATGCCTGGAGCCGCTCGCGTGCCCTGGACAGTCATCGCCCCCTGCACCGGGTGCAACTGGACGATGAGCCGGGCAGCCTGCTGTACATCTCCAGCCAAACGGGCGCGGTGGTGCGCGATGCCAGTGCCACGGAGCGTACCTGGAATTGGCTGGGCTCCTGGCTGCATTGGCTGTACCCGCTGCGCGACAGCCCCTGGTGGGCGCAGATCGTCATCTACCTGGCGCTGGCGGCGACCTTCGCCGCGCTGCTCGGGCAGGTAGTTGGCTTACTGCGCTGGCGCTTTGCCAAGCCTTACCGCAGCGGCTCGCGCTCGCCCTACGCGGGTGGGTTTGCGCGCTGGCACCATATCGGCGGCCTGCTGTTCGGCCTGCTGCTGATCGCCTGGATCTTCAGCGGCTTGATGTCGATGCGCCCCTGGCATCTGTTTGACAGCCCGCAGCGTCTGGCCACCGCCGGCTATCGTGGCGCGGCCTTGACTGCGAGCAGCGACCCGCAGGCGCCGGTCGAGACGCTGGCGCGCTTGCGTCAGGCCGGCTTTGCCGCCAGCGAGCTGCATTGGCAAGTTGTCGGTGGCCAGGTATACCGAGTGGCCTACGACCGCGCGGGCGACAGTCGCGTTCTGCCCGTGGCGGAGGGCGCCGAGGTGCTGGCGCAGTTGCCTGCCAGCACCCTGGAGAATGCAGCGCGTGCGCTACAACCGGGCGCACCGGTGCAGGTCGAATGGCTGGATAACTACGACTTCTACTACTACCCGCGCGCCGAGCAAAGCATGTACGGCAACCAGCGCAAGCGCCTGCCCATGCTGCGCGTACGCTTCGCCGACCCGAGCGCCACCTGGCTGCACCTGGACCCTTACAGCGGCGCATTGATTGAGCAGCTCGACCGCCGTCAGCGCGTCGAGCGCTGGGTGTTCAATCTGCTGCACAGCTGGGACTGGCTGCCGCTGCTGGAACGTCCGTGGCTGCGCGAGGTGCTGATCATCGTTTTCAGCCTTGGCGGCCTGGCCATCAGCGTCACCGGCATCGTTCTTGGCTGGCGCCGTTTACAGCGTGGCAGTGGCCGGCGCAGAGCCCCGCGTCGCTTAAAAACCCCCATACCGATCCCGCAAGGAGAAACCCCATGAAACTGACTAAAGCCCTCGCGCTCGCCGCATTGCTGAGCACGCCGCTCGTGGCCGTGGCCCATGAATACGACAGCGGCAACCTGCATATCGACCATCCTTGGTCGCGCGAAATGCCGCCGACCGCGCCCACTGCGGCGGTTTACTTCGTGGTGCAAAACCAGGGCGACAGCGCTGATCGCCTGCTGCGTGTTGACACCCCCGCCGCTGGTAAGGCCGAGCTGCACGAGCACCTGCACCAGAACGGTGTGATGAAGATGCAGCAAGTCGCCAGCGTCGAAATCGCCGCCAAAACCGCGGTGGCATTCGCCCCCATGGGCTATCACGTGATGCTGTTCAGCCTGCCCAAGCAGCTCAAGGACGGTGAGCGCTTCCCGCTGACCTTGCACTTCGAACACGCCGGCGCCGTGCAGGTTGAAGTGGCCGTGCAAAAGGACGCGCCGGCTGCGCACGGTGAGCATCAACAACAGCACATTCAGTAAGCCGCAGCGATCAGTGCATCGCACGCCTGGCCTGGGTCGCCGGTGCGCTCGTAGGCCTGAATCCAGTCTGGGTAGTTGTGCACGACGGGAATATCGTCGGGGTGAAAACCCGGCTTCAGGTAAGCCAGGATCATCCCGCTGAAGGCGCTGAACACGCCGTTACGGCCATACATCCAGGGCAGGTGCGCGAAGAACATGCGCTTGCGTTCAAGCCAACTGAAACCGTCCGCCTTGAGTAACACGTCGGTGCTGCGATAGGTCTCGAAGGTCATTTCCAGGGTGGCGTAGATCATCGCGGCGCTGCGCTTGAAGTAGCCCACCTTGGCCACCGTGGTCATCACGTTGAAGACCACCGCCTTGTGTTCCATTTCTTCAATGGCGAGCCAGACGAACAGTGCTAATACGCGAAGATCGG
>NKIE01000268.1:0-4297 GCA_002256055.1 Pseudomonas sp. PGPPP3
TGGGCGAGGGCCGTGCGCAGTTCAGCCCGGGGCTGCTGGCCAAGGCCAATGGCGGGGTGTTGTACGTCGATGAGGTCAATCTGCTGCCCGATCATCTGGTCGATCTGCTGCTGGATGCCGCCGCCAGCGGGGTCAACCATATCGAGCGCGACGGCATCTCCCACCGGCATGCCGCGCGTTTTGTGTTGATCGGCACCATGAACGCGGAAGAGGGCGAGTTGCGCCCGCAGCTGCTCGATCGCTTCGGCCTTAACCTGGCCCTGGATGCCCAGCCGCAACCGACCCAGCGCGCTGAAATCGTTCGCCGCCGCCTGGCCTTCGATGCCGACCCGCAGGCGTTTCTGCAACGTTGGCAAACTCAGCAGGATGAACTGCGTGAGCGCTGCCAGAGCGCCCGTGTGCGACTGGCGGCGATTCCGCTGGATGACGCCGCCCTGGAGCAGATCAGCCAGCGCTGTTTCTCCGCCGCCGTCGATGGCTTGCGTGCGGATTTGGTCTGGTTGCGCGCCGCCCGTGCCCATGCCGCCTGGCGCGGTGTCGAGCGGATTGAAGTTGAGGATATCGATGCAGTTGCCGACTTCGTTCTGCGTCATCGTCGCCGGCACAATCCCCCGCCTGCTGCACAACCGCCGCAGCCGCAAACGCAATCCGACAACAGCGCCGCTAGTGAGCAGCCACAAGCACCGCAAGGCGAAGGGCAGTGGGGCGAATTACCCGCTCAGGCGCAGAGCCTTGGCGTCCGGCGTGAACCGCCGCGCTGGACAAAAAAGCCCTAGGCATCCGCCCGCGCACAGCCCCAGGCGCGGATGCCCGGGCCGCTCCCGGCATACTCGGCAATGGTCGCAACGGTGCCAGTCGCAGTGGCGCGGCGGGGCGTGTCGACTGGCCGGGGAGCCTGCTTAACGGTCGCCCGCGTACTCGACATGATCTCGTGTTGCGCCCGCGCAGCGCCAAGCCTGCGGAGCTGTGGCTGGTGATAGTTGACGCCTCGGCCTCGACCCGCCGGCATGGCGCGCTGAGCAAAGCCAAAGGCCTGCTCAGTGAGGTGTTCGAGCAGGCCCGCCGGCAACGTGCGCGCCTGGCCGTGCTGCACGCAACCGGCCGCCAGGCGCAATGGCTCTGGCAGGGGCAGAAAGCCTCCCAGTCCTTGCAGGATTGGCTGGCCGAGCTCGGTGCGGGCGGCGGCACGCCGCTGTTTGATGCTTTGCAGCAGGCTGCCAATTGGCAGGCGCGGCGCCAGCGCCTGCACCCGGCCGAGCGTCAGCGTTTATTGATCATTACCGATGGCCGCCTGCGCGATTGGCCAGCCTTAACCCCGAGCGCCTGCCCGGCGCTGCTGGTGGATATCGAAAGCGCGCCGATCCGCCTCGGCCGCGCGCGCCAATTAGCCACTGAGCTGGGCGCAGACTACCGACATATCGATTCGCTGCCGCTGTTAGCTGGCAACCTGGAGACCGCCTTATGAAAACCCTGTTGATAATCGGCATCGGTGCCGGCGACCCGGACTACCTGACGGTGCAGGCGATCAACGCGCTGAACCGTACGGACGTGTTCTTTCTGATGGACAAGGGCAGTGCCAAGGACAGCCTGATCGGCCTGCGCAAGACCATCTGCGAGCGCTTTATCCACGGCCGCGACTACCGCTTTGTTAGCGCCGACTGCCCGGAGCGGGTGCGCGATGTGCCCGACTATCGCGGCAGCGTGGTCGACCTGAATCAGGATAAACAGCAGGTGTTCGAAGGCATGATCCGCGAGCAGATGCGCGATGGCGAAACCGGCGCCTTTCTGGTCTGGGGCGACCCGGCGCTGTACGACAGTACCCTGCGCATCGTCGAGCAGATTGTGGCCAACAGCAGCGAGCAGATTGCGTACGAAGTGATCCCCGGCATCACCAGCCTGCAGGCCCTGGCGGCCAAGCATAAGGTCTGCTTTAACAGCATCGGCCAGGCCTTCCAGATCACCCCGGCGCGCCGCCTGGCCGAAGGCGGCTTTCCTGAGGGGTTGGATAGTGTGCTGGTAATGCTCGCCGCCCAGGACACCTACCAACGCTTTGTCGATCAGCCCATGCACATCTACTGGGGCGCCTATATCGGCACCACGGATGAAGTGCTGATCGCCGGGCCGCTAAATGAATTCGCCGACATCATCTGCACCCGCCGTGCAGAACTGCGCGAGCAGCATGGGTGGATTATGGATAGCTACTTGCTGCGCAAACTGGAAAAGGAGAAGGGTTGAGGCGGGGGGTGGACAAGCGAAGAGTTGTCCACTGTTGGTTATCCGGGGTATTTGCTGGCGTCGGCTTTCGATCCATTACGGCCTGTGGCGACTTGCAGAAACCGGCCATAAACAGCCCTTACTAAAGCTGAGTTGATCGGCAAGAGAAGGTCGTTTACGAATTTGACTCGGTCCTCGGACGCCGCTGGCGGAATTCGTTCAGCGTCATTCCTGTCCAGCGCCGAAAGGCTTGTCGGAAGCTGGAGGCGTCCGAATAGCCCAGCAGTTCGGCAAGTTGCTCGGCATTAATCTGTGTTCGCTCGAGTATCCGTTGAGCACGCTCATAGCGTGCCTCATCGAGTATCTGTCGATAGCTGCTGCCCTCCGCCGTCAGTCGGCGGCGTAGCGTGCGCTCGGTAATCTTGAGGTGCTGCGCTATCTGACAAATGTCTGGATAGTGCTCTGGCAACGAGGCAAGCAACGTAACCACGCGCTGACGCATACCGCCCATATCCCTCTCCAACAGTTTGTTGAAGCTCTCGCTGGCCTGCGCCAGAGCAGTCTGGAAGACGGCTGGGTTGGCCGTGGGTATCGGCGAATCGAGCAGGCCCGCCGTCAGGTGGAAGACGATATCGCTGCCCTGAGACCGCACCGGCATGTGGAAGTAGGCCTCGTAGGCCCGGGTGTCTCCCAGACCTGCTGGCAGCAAAAGCCCCAGCCCGTTCATATCTCGCCCTATCAACTGGTTGACGAGATGGTAAGAGGCAGAAGCCAGTACGTTTGCGTGGAACTGACGCTGTTGCTCGCTCCAACCAACCCGCGCGTTCAGATTGACGGCGATGCAGGTATCACCCTGCGGGCTTTGGTCTACCCGGATATCGCCGATATCCGGGTTAAACAGCAGCATGTAAGCCCTAATCACCCTAAGTGCGTCGGCTAGGGTTTCGGCACTCATCAGGGCTAGGCCTGCCATGCCGTAGTCAGACGCATGGTAGTACTCGCCCAGACGCAGGCCCTCGATGACCTTATCGCTGCGTTGCACTATCCAGTCATACAGCGCATGCCTCGGTAGTTGTCCGGCACCTGTTGGCAGTAAATCCGGCGCCACCTGCCCCCTGTCGAGCAAATAGTTCTGCAGCGGACGCCACTCGAAATCGAAGGTCAGCAATGGCAACTGCATGGTGCTCCTCGGTTACAGACTGCGGGCAATGGCGCGGAAGGCTTCCAGCGACTGATATTCCATGCGGATACCATCCTGATTGTAAGGGGCATAGGCGGATGTCTTGGCAATCACCACCCGGCGTGCCGGATTGACGAAGACGAACTGGCCATAGACACCCACCGCCATGTACTCGCCCTCGTCGCTCTGCGGTACCCACCATTGGTAACCGTACCCCAGATTGGGCTGCCCCTCTTCCTGGTAACGCCCCGGGCGCAAGTAGTCTTGCTGAGGACGCACCGACTCTTGCACCCATGATGCGGGCAGCACCTGCTCGCCGGCCAGGTTACGCCCATTGTGCAGGTAGAGAAGGCCGAAGCGGGCGTAATCGCGCAGGCACAGGTTGAGACCACCAAAGGCGAGTTCAGCGCCGCTGCTGTCGGTCAGCCAGCGCCCGGAACACTCAACGCCCAGGCGCGACCAGAGCTTGTCCGCCATGTAGTCCGCCAGGGTGCTGCCGGTGGCTCCCTTGAGCACCATGCCTAGCACCTGGGTATCCACGCTGACGTAGTGGTGCTGGCGACCGGACTCGCCGGCACGCTGCAACCTGGTCACCCAGGCGTCCGCCGAACCGCCCAGGGCGATGGTCTGGCCCAACTGGTTGATGCCCGCGTTCGGGTCGGCATAGTCCTCGCTGAAGTCGATGCCGGATGCCATCTGCAGCACATCGCGTAGCGGAACGCCGTCATAGCCGCTGCCCTTTAGGTTCGGCGCGTAGTCGCTGACCGAATCGTCCAGGCTGCGGATAGAACCTTCGGCCAGGGCAATACCGACTAGGGCGGAAACGAAGGATTTGCCGATCGACCAGGAGATCGCCCGGGACTGTGCCTCGTAGCCCTGGAAGTAGTGCTCGTAGGCAACCCT
>NKIE01000268.1:4342-4821 GCA_002256055.1 Pseudomonas sp. PGPPP3
CCAGTGGTGCCTGAGCTCGCCAACCAGTCGCTCAGCGCCACCTCCTGATTCTGGAAGCGGAAGCTGGCAGGCATGGCCCTTGGCCCAGTCACCAGGGGCAGTACATCAGGGCCTCGGGGGATGGGGCGCGACTGGAAGATCTGCGACATCGAGCGGAAGTTCTCGGTGATTTTTTCAGCCTCGAAGAGCGTATGGAAGTCCCACAGCCGCAGCCCCAGGCGCCCCAAGAAAACTAGGGCGACGCACAGCAGCGCGGCACCTAGCGCCACCAACAGGCGCCGCGATAACAGAGGATTCACCAGCATGGCTCAGTTAACTCCCATACGGCGCAGGTTGGCGGGCTGCCAGTAGCTGTCGGCAGGCGGAGTGAGGTGAAACAGTCGCGGCGCTTTCTCTTGGCTGCGCAGACCCAGGGCGAGCTCAGCCAGCAACGGATACAGCGAGGCAAAGTCGGCGTCGCCGTGGTGGGCTTGCCAAGC
>NKIE01000269.1 GCA_002256055.1 Pseudomonas sp. PGPPP3
CGATATGAATCAGCTCGTTGTCACCGCGCAGCACGGCGTTGAACCACACACTGGCGCCCGCCTCCAGCTTGACCTTGCCAACCAGCGTGGCATTCGGCGCCACCCAGCTGTCGGGATGGGTTTCAACACGGGCATCGCCCAGACGGTATTTCATGCCATTGCCCTCGGTACGGGTTAAGACCAGCAACGCCGGTTAGCGCAGATGGATAAAGGAAGCCGGCGGCGTATGCAGCTCAATGCCGGCGTCATAGAGCAGATTGATCAACTCGACCACCATGATCGCCGTCAGCCCCCAGATCTTGTACTCGCCGTAACGGTAACTGGGGACGTACCAACTCTTGCCTAGGTAATCGATGCGGTGCGTGGTCTCGCGTGGATCGTCGAGGAAGAACGCCAGCGGCACAGAAAATACCGCGGCAATTTCACCATCGTTAGGCTGGTACTCAACAAAGTCCGGAACAAAACCGACATAGGGCGTGACCTGAATACCGTGCCGCGACACCAGGGTGCTCAACGGCCCCAACACCTCCACCAAGCCAGGTGGCAGGCCGATTTCCTCCTGCGCCTCGCGCAGCGCCGTGCTGATCAGGTCAAGATCTTCCGGATCACGCCGACCACCGGGAAACGCCACCTCGCCGCCATGGGTGGACAAGCCATCGGCGCGCAAGGTCAGGACTAATTCAGGCTCGGCACTGCGGGTGATCGGCACCAGCACGGCCGCCTCCGGCAAGCCAGCGCCAACCCCCAGCATCAGCGGCGTGTAGGCCTGCACGCGACGAAGCAGGTCATCCAACATCAGACGTTCTCGGTGGTTAATTATCTCTGGCATCATGGCACGAAGATGCACGCCGCCCAAGCCCCGACCCAGCAGCGTGCAGTCACCCTTTTATTCAGCTGACCAGCGATCCTGGCCGGCCTGATACGGCCTGGAGCCACCATGAAATTCTGCAGTCAGTGCGCCAGCCCCGTAGAGCACCGCATCCCAGAAGGCGACAATCGTCTGCGCTTTGTTTGCCCGCAGTGCCAGACCATCCACAACCAGAACCCGCGCATCATCGCCGGCTGCTTACCCGTGTGGGGCGAGCAGGTGCTGCTGTGCCGGCGCGCCATCGAGCCGCGCCGTGGCTTCTGGACCCTGCCAGCTGGTTTTATGGAAAACGGCGAAACCCTAGAACAGGCCGCCGCCCGCGAAACCCTGGAGGAAGCCTGCGCTCGTGTGCACGGCATGCAGCTCTACACCCTGTTCGATCTGCCCCATATCAATCAGGTGTACATGCTGTTTCGCGCCGAGCTGGCGGACCTGGACTTTGCCGCCGGCGAAGAGAGCCTGGAGGTGCGTCTGTTCGACGAGCAGCAGATCCCCTGGTCAGAGCTGGCTTTCCCGACCATCGGCCGTACTTTAGAATGCTACTTCGCTGACCGGGCCACTCAACACTTTCCGGTACGCAACGAGCCGCTGGCGGCCTTGCGCGCGCACCACAAGAAAGCCTGACCGCCTGACGGTCCCAAGATCCGGGAAATTGCTCTAATGCGTTGGTTGTTCGCCGTACTCTGCCTGTCCATAGCCACTCTCTCCCACGCTAACGCCACGCCAGCCCTGAGCGGTAAAACCATCGACAAGGTGCTGGTGGTCAAGGCCACCCGCCAGCTGCACCTGATCAGCCACGGGCAAACCCTGAAAAGCTATCGCATCTCCCTGGGCAAACAGCCCAAGGGCGCGAAGATGCGTGAAGGCGACAAACGTACGCCAGAAGGTTTCTATTGGCTCGACTGGCGCAAGACCAGCGAGAACTACAACCTGGCCATGCACATTTCCTACCCCAACAGCCGCGACAAGGCGCAGGCCGCCAAGCAGGGCGTTTCTGCCGGGAGCATGATCATGATCCACGGCACGCCCATCGACGACGAATACCCGGAGTGGTATTTCAAGACCCTGGACTGGACCAACGGCTGCATCGCCATGAGCAACACCGACATGCGCGAAGTCTGGAACCTGGTGAAAGACGGCACGCTGATCGAGATCCGCCCCTAAGCGATTGCAACAGACAGCAAAAAGGCGCCCACGGGCGCCTTTTTCATGTGGGCAGAGTTACAGCAACAAATCCGACAAGCGCCATACCTCAAACGCCGGGGTTTCATACGGATGACTCTGTCGCAGGGCCTTGACCGCTGCGTGGATCAGTTCGTCCGCCACCACCATTTCGACCTTCCACTCCGCCACGACTTCCAGCACGCCCTGGCTGCCGAGAAATGGCTGACTGCCCGCCAACGGACGAAACTGACCCTGCCCCAACACCTGCCAGGCGCAGCTGTCATATCCGCCAACCCGCCCGCCACCGGCGGCAAACACCGCCTGTTTGACCGTCTCTACATGACTGTCCGGCACATAAAAACACAGCTTGTACATCAAGACTCCGAAGCAGCCACGCAGCCGCAAACGATCCAGGCGTCCGAGCATTAACGGTGAAACAACCTTGTTGCGCGCATACTGCCATAGCTAGTGGCACTTTGCCTTGATCGGCACGGGATGGCCGTCGCAAAAGCAGCAGGTACTGCACAAGCGAGCATTGTTAACGCCAACCAGAACACAAATTCAGCGGCGACTGACGCGTCGGAGCAGTCGGCCGGCAAGGCATTGCCCTTTTCTGGTAAGCACCTGCCGCACGCAGATCCCAATACCGCCCTGCAGGCCGCCACTGGCGGCCCAAGCGACTGGCGTGAAACCTGCATTAGGCCAGGCATTGACGGATCAGGACGATACCCACATGACCAGTATTCCAGGACGTTTTCTGCCCTCCAGCTATATGACGCCGAGCAGCAAGCCGGCGGACAGCGCCACGAGCCAGCAGAACAGCCAGACCACGAAAGCCCCGCAGGACCCCATCGGCGAGCTGAAGAAATACGCTGCCTCGCTGACCAACCAACACCGCGTGGGCCTGTTCAGCGCCATGGCTAAGACCAATGCAAGCCAGGCGACTAGCACCCCAAGCCAGAACACCAGCAAGGCCATGCAACTGCCGGATGTGGCCAGTCTTGATCGCGATGATGCGGCCCGCTTACTGGCCCAGGTCGACAAGATGCTCGACAAAGATCTGGATGCGCGCCTGACGTTCAGCGGCAGCAACGGCAAAGAGCAAACCGATTCGCTGAGCACGTATCGCAACTGGCTGCAGGCCAAGGGCGGAATCAACACCTACGCCTGAGCCCTACACGCTTAGCCTTGCGTGGCGAGGTGCAGCTTACGGCGAAGATGCCTTAGACACGCGACCGACAAGACTAACCTGCCCAATTGATCAGGAACCATGGCGACGCAGGAGGGTCGAAGAGCCTCGAAGTGTTTATCTGAAGGAGCTCTCCATGCGCACCCTGACTCTCGCCGCCGCCCTGCTCGGCAGCCTCACGGTCCAGGCTGATAGCCTGCAGGCCGGCAAGCAATACGCGCTGATCAATCCACCGGTGCCGGTCACCGAGACGGGCAAGATTGAGGTCGTCGAACTATTCGGCTACGGCTGCGGAGCCTGTTACAAGTTTGAAGAGCAACTCCAGCCGTGGGTTGCCAAGCTGCCGGCGGACGTGAGCTTCAAGCGCATCCCGGCAATGTTCGGCGGCAAGTGGGATGCTCACGGCCAGCTGTTCCTGACCCTGCAAGCCATGCGCGTCGAGCCGCAGGTGCATGAGGCGGTGTTCGCTGCCATCCACCAGCAGGGCAAGAAGCTCGTTGAGCGCGAGGAAATGGCCGAACTGCTCGCCACCCAAGGCGTGGATAAAGCGGTGTTCCTACAGACCTATGACTCGTTCGCCATCATCGGCCAGGTGGCAAACGCCAAGCGCCTGAGCATGGCCTATCAGGTCAACAGCGTGCCGACCATGATCGTCAACGGCAGCTACCGCTTCGACGCGCGCTCCACCGGCGGCTGGCCACAGACCCTAAAGGTGGCCGAGCAACTGATCGAGCAAGAGCGCAACGGTCCGCCGGCCCTCGCCAGCCAGCCCTAAGCAATCGACGGTACAGCGCTACTGCCTTAAGCGGGGGTCAGGCACTCAGGCGTTGCAACTCGCGTCGGACCATCTGGGCATAGCTCGACGGCGTCAGGGCATACACCTCACTCGCCACCCCGGCCAGCCAGTGGCACGCCGGTACCGGTCAAGCCGCTCATCGCCGGCCTGCACGCGCTGGCGGTGAACAAACCCGTGGTCATTGGCAGCAGCACCGGTGGCACCCAGGCGCTGGAGCTGGTGCTCACCAGCCTGCCAGGCGATGCACCGGGCATCGCCATCACCCAGCACATGCCGGAGAAGTTCACCGCCATGTACGCTCAGCGGCTGGACACGCTCTGCGCGATGAACGTGCGCGAGGCCAAGGACGGCGACCGGCTGGAGCGCGGTGTGGTGCTGATCGCCCCGGGCGGCAGGCACCTGCAGTTGCGCAAGGCCGGCGGCCAATACTTTGCGGTGGTGGTGGACGGCCCGCCGGTCAACCGGCACAAGCCGTCGGTGGACGTGCTGTTCCGCTCGGTGGCCGATTGCGCCGGCCGCGACGTGCTGGCCATCATGCTCACCGGCATGGGCGACGACGGCGCACGGGGCATGAAGCAACTGCACGATCTGGGAGCGCGCACGATTGCCCAGGACGAGGCCACCTGCGTGGTCTTCGGCATGCCCAAGGAAGCCATCGCCCTGGGCGCCGTGGACGAGGTCATGCCCATCCAGAACGTGGCCCGCGCCATCCTGGCGTTTGATGCCCGAGGCTGATGCACCCACCCCCGTAGCGCCTTCGGCGCTCCCCCTCAAGGGGGCCGAGCCCGGACAGTCCAGG
>NKIE01000270.1:0-1366 GCA_002256055.1 Pseudomonas sp. PGPPP3
GCCTGGCCCGAGGTCGAACTGGACCTGGCCTCGGGTTTTTCCTTCGCCCCGCTGCCGGCCCTGGCGCGCGGCGACCTGGACCTGGTGGTGACCTCCGACCCGATTGAAATGGCCGGCATCACCTATGTACCGCTGTTCACCTACGAAGCCCTGCTGGCGGTGGCCAATCAGCATCCGCTGGCGAGCAAGGCGTTTATCCACGCCGAAGACCTGAGCACAGAAACCCTGATCACCTACCCGGTGGAGCGCGACCGCCTGGATATCTTTACCCGTTTTCTCGAACCGGCCGATGTGGAACCCGCTCAGGTACGCACCTCGGAACTGACGGTGATGATGATGCAACTGGTGGCCAGCGGCCGTGGGGTTTGCGGCCTGCCCAACTGGGCGCTGCACGAATACAGCTCGCGCGGTTACGTGACGGCCAAACGCCTGGGCGACAAGGGCCTGTTCGCCACCCTGTTCGCCGGGGTGCGCACCGACATGCTGGATGCGCCCTTTATGCGCGACTTCCTGCTGCCCGCCAAAGACACCTCGTTTGCCAATCTGGAAGGGGTTAGCGTGGCCCGCGGCTGAGCCGCGCCGGGCAATCAGCTCTGGGGGCTACGCCCACTAGGCGGACATCGAGGCACTGAGCCCTAAGGTGCAGGCAAACTGAGCGGCTGCTCGGCACGCTGGCGCAGATAGGCCTCAATCCCGGCACCATAGGCCTGATAACTTTCGACCGGCAACCAGTGCCGGTACAACGCCAGCACCGGCTCCGGCTGGCTGAGTCGCGCGCGCACCGCCGCATCGATGCGCAAGGCCATGGCCCGACCCCAGGCATTGCGTGTGCAGTAAGTGCCAACCACTTGCAAGTCTGCGGCATCCGCCAAAGTGACGCTGCGCAAAGGCACGCCATTAGGGTTGCTACGGGCATAGTTCACTACGGTGCTGGGATACTCGAAGGTGTAGTCAAAGCGCAGATGGCTCAGCATGCGCAAGGTGCGATCTGTGTTGGCCGCAATAGAGACCGCAATCAGGTTGGGCGGCGGCCGGGCTGACAGGTGTGCCTGCAGCACAGGTGGATAACTGCGCTGAAGAAAGAAGCCACCGCGCAGATTGGTAGCCAGTAGGTCATCAATCCACAGGCGACCATCACGCAGCGGCAAGCGCGTATAGGTCTCGGCGCGCACGATCACCTGCATAGGCGGTGTAATCAAATAAGGAATGAAATAACCAATGCGGTCGCGCTCGGGACTGCGCAAATTGGCCGAGGAGCAGAGGTTACGTCCTTCGCCCATGTTCTTCTGCATGCGCATGAGATTGCCTAGTTCATAGCTGACCTGCACCTCCTCGAGGTGCGGCTCGATCATGCGCAAATACTCGT
>NKIE01000270.1:1439-4799 GCA_002256055.1 Pseudomonas sp. PGPPP3
AGGCTTGCCGTCGCGCAGGTTCACCGCACCGGGCATGGCAAACAGCACCCATGGCAGAGGTTCGGCCAACACCGACTGCTGGCAGCAACCGAGCAAAATCAACCCCACCAGCACACCACGCCCCATAGCTCCCTCCTCTGCCCCCAGCGAACCGCCAGGTCACTCCTTTGCTGAACCTAGGTTAGCGTAGCTGCCATGGCCATGGAGAGCGTCGACAACAGCCTCTAGTCCAGCCAAGGGCAACAGCCTATATTGCGCAAACGCCATGGCGAATCATGGCGCTCTACCCTCACCGCACAAAGGATTTGCAATGAAACGCGCGTTTTATAGCCTAGCTTTACCCCTGATGTTGTTGGCTGTGGATGCCTCGGCCGCGACCTTTCGCTGCGGCAGCAAGCTGGTCAGCGACGGTGATCGCAGCAGCGAAGTCGAGAACAAATGTGGCGCGCCCGTTAACCGCAGCATGGTCGGTTATACCGAGACGCCCAACGGCAACATCGGCCTGCAGATAGAGGAATGGGTCTACGGCCCTACCAATGGCATGACCTACTACCTGCGCTTCGAAGGCGGTCGCCTGACCTCGGTGGAAAGCAAGCGCCAGTAACGTTGCACTTCAAACCTGCGGGGTACTGCGCTTATTGCCGGCGCCCCGACTCAGTTCGATGGCCACACGCAAACCACCCAAGGGGCTGTCCTGCAACTGCAGGCTGCCGCCCCAGGCCTCGACGCTGTCGCGCACCACGCCCAGGCCCAGGCCATGCCCGGCCACCTGCTCATCCAGGCGGGTGCCGCGCTCGAGCACCGCGTCGCGCTGGGCAACGGCAATCCCCGGCCCATCATCGTCCACCCACAGGCAATAGCGTCCGTCCGCGAGGCTGATCTGCAGCTGCACGCGACTAGCCGCCCATTTGCAGGCGTTGTCCAGCAGGTTACCGAGCACTTCCAGCAGGTCCTCACGGTCCCACGGCAGACGCAAGCCCGGTGGTGCCTGCCAGCTCAACTGCAGATCGCGCGGATGAATCAGCGCCAGGGTACTGAACAGCCCCGGCAACTCAGCAGCGCATTCGAACTGCGCACCAGGCAACACCTCGCCAGACAAGCGCGCACGCGCCAACTCACGGGCCAGACGTTGATTGATCTGCGCCAGCTGCTCGCGCAGAGTTGCCTGAAGCTCAGGATGGGCATTCAACTCCTCGCGCCCAGCCAGGCTGAGCAGCACCGCCAGCGGGGTTTTCAGGGCATGACCAAGGTTGCCGAGGGCATGCCGCGACCGGGTCAGGGTGTCGCTGGTATGGCTGAGCAGATGGTTGATCTGCGCCACCAGCGGCTCCAGTTCCTGGGGCACCTGGGTCTCCAGCTGCGCACGCTGGCCGTCTTGCAACTGGGCGATCTGCTGACGCGCCTGCTCCAGTGGTCGCAAGGCATTGCGCACCGTCAGGCGCTGTAGGAATAACACCAGCAAGAGCGCCGCCAGGCCCAGGCCCAGGCCGATGTATTGCACCCGACGAAAGCTGCTCAGCAGCGGGCTGTAGTCTTCCGCCACAGTGATCGACAGGGGCTGGCCAAAACGCCGGTAATCGCCGCGCAACACCAGCAATTGCTGGCCCTGGGGGCCGTTAACTAGCGTTTTCTGCAAGCCAGGCTTGGCCGGCTTGGCCAGGTCGTGATCCCACAGCGACCGCGAGCGCCAGACCTGCTCCGCCGCCTCGACACGAAAATAATGCCCCGACAATGGCCGGCCATAGCTGGGCGTCAGCCGCTGTGGGTCGAGCTGCAGGCCGGCGGTGCCACGGTTGATGGACACCAGCAAGCCTTCCGCTTCGTTACGCAGCCCCACTTCCAGGTAACGGCGCAAGCCCAACTCGAACAACCACAGACTGGTTTGCGCCAGCAGCAGGCCGACCACCAGCAACACGCCAAACAAGCCCAGGCTCAAGCGCCGCTGGATCGACTTCATTCGCTGACACCGGTAAAGCGATACCCCTGGCCGCGCTTGGTTTCGATCACCTCGCGGCCGAGCTTGCCGCGCAGGCGATTGACCTGCACTTCCAGCACGTTGGAGTCGCGCTCGGTTTCGCCGTCGTACATATGCTCGGCCAGGTGGCTTTTGGACAACAGCTGCTGCGGGTGAAGCATGAAATAACGCAGCAAACGAAACTCGGCCGCGGTCAACTCGATCACCTCAGCACCGCGAGTGACGCACTGACGGCTCTCGTCCAGTTGCAAGCCGGCGGCCTGTAGCTGCGGCTGATTGGCCAGGCCATGGGCACGGCGCAGCAAACCCTGGATGCGCAACAACAACTCTTGCGGGTGAAAAGGCTTGCTCAGGTAATCGTCGGCGCCGGTCTGCAGCCCCTCGATGCGCTCAGCCCAAGAGCTGCGTGCGGTGAGGATCAGCACCGGGGTAACCAGGCCACCGGCGCGCCATTCACGCAACACCTCAAGCCCCGGTTTGCCAGGCAAGCCGAGGTCGAGAATGATCAGGTCATAGGGCTCAGTAGCCCCCTGGTAGGCCGCATCACGGCCGTCCGCCAGCCAGTCCACGGCATAGCCTTGCTGGGTCAGGCTGGCGAGCAACTCGTCCGCCAACGGTACATGGTCTTCCACCAACAACAGGCGCATCAGTCGTCTTCCTTGTCGCGCAGGATGCGACCATCGCGGGCATCCACATCCAGTTCACGGGCCACGCCGTCGACCGTCAGCAGCTCGATGTCATAGCGGTACTGACCGTGTTTTTCTTCCAGCTCGGCCTCCAGCAACTCGGCCCCGGGGTAACGCCCAAGAGCCGTTTGCAGCACCTGCTCCAGACCGAGGATGGCGCCGCTCTGGCGTAGGCGCAGAGCTTCGTCCTGATCCAGATCGCGGGCGAAAGCCCGCGTACTGAGCAACAGGACCGCCAGCACCAACACGGTGATACCGCTATAACGTGCGAGCCATTTCATCAGTTGTCTTGATGGTCCTTGAGTACCTGGCCGTTAGTGGCATCCAGCTCCAGATCCCATTGCACGCCTTGGGCATCGCGCAGGTCCAGTTCGTAGATGTAACGACCATTCTCCTGCTCCAGGTCGGTCTCTTCAACAACGCTACCTGGGTGTTTGGCCAGAGCCGCGGCATTCAGTTTCTCGAAGCTCTGAATGGTGCCAGCGTCACGCAGTTTCAGCGCTTCATCCGGGCCCAAATCACGGGCTTGAGCGATACCAGCAGTGGCGGTCAGGGCAGCAATGGCGAACAGCGTAGTGAGCTTTTTCATCGTGGTTTCCTTGGTTTGAATTAGCGTGTTTGCTTTCGATGGAACCAAGATAATCGTGCTGGCTTAACTGAAACTGAATCTCAATACCTCACAAGCCGTCGGCCAATCGC
>NKIE01000271.1 GCA_002256055.1 Pseudomonas sp. PGPPP3
TGCGCCGAAGTTGACGGCCGCAATCTGCTGTACGTGATGCCGTTGATGGCCTGTGCTCGCGCCCTGGCGCAGACCCTGAACTGTACGCCGACGGCCGTCAGCTACGGGCCGATGCCGGTTACGGTGAAGACGCCGGTGTGCCCGCTGGTGGTGTCGCCACCCCCTCGCGGTGCGGTGGGTGAGTGGACGGTGGAAGGCAGCGGGGCCGACATCAAGGCGCTCTGTCACGATGCCCAGGGCAGCTTGCTGGGCTATGCCTTGACCGGTACGGCCGTGCAGGAAAAACTGGCTCTGAATCGACAGTTGCCCGCTCTTCTGGCGTAAATACCACGTCTTTTGTCGTTTAAAGCCTGCTTTTGCCTGGGCCTATTGTCCGACAAGGCTGGCGCGGTCGCGGCCAGCATGCCATCCTCGTCGGGTCTGCCGCAGTGCAGCCTAGAGCCGCCGCGGCGCCTTGGGCGCTGTTCTGGAAGAGCAGCACGGACACAACAACAATAAACCGTCGACAAAGAGGCATTTATGCGCAAACCGGAACTCGCCGCCGCCATCGCCGAGAAGGCTGACCTGACCAAGGATCAAGCCAATCGGGTACTCAACGCCGTACTTGAAGAAATTACCGGTGCCCTGAACCGCAAGGACAGTGTCACCCTGGTGGGCTTCGGTACCTTTGTGCAGCGCCATCGCGGCGCGCGCACCGGGAAAAACCCGCAAACCGGCGCCCCGGTTACCATCAAGGCCAGCAATACCGTGGCCTTCAAGCCGGGCAAGTCGCTGAAAGACTCCGTCAACTGAGTCTCGCCGTCCGGGGTCTTGCGGCCCCGGACAGCCCAGCCAAAGGCTGGCTGTAGTTCCCTCCGCAAACCGCTACAATGCGCCGCCGTTTCATTCCCCCCTTCGAGGCCGCGCGCATGAAGTTTCGCTTTCTCCTGTGGATGCTGGGCCGCCTGATGGCCAAAGCCAGCCGCACCAATCCTGAATTTCAGCAACAACTGGCCGGCAAAGACTTGGTGTTCCAGTTGCACACCCTGGACGGCAAGATGGCCCGCCATTTCATCGTCAAAGACCAACGCATCGTCAGTAAGCGTGGCGTTGCCAGCGCGCCGGCCTTTGCCTTGGGCTTCAAGGATGCGGCTTACGGCTTTGCCACCATGACTGCCAAGAACAAGCAGTTGGCCTTTATGCAGGGCATCCAGAACAAAGAAATCCAGATCCAGGGCAACCCGGCGCTGGTGATGTGGTTCCAGGGCCTGATGAAGTACCTGATGCCGAAGAAGAAATCCGCCGCCAAGAAAGCCGCCTGATACTGCCGCACCGCCGGCCTTGGCTGAGCGGTGCGTGACGCGCCAGTAGCGCACTTGCTGCGGTGCTGGTCGGCCCCCGCATCATTCGCTAGGCTGGGCAGAGTTCTTCAGGACATTGCCGCCATGCGCATCGCGTTACTTTTACCTTTGCTGTTGCTTACCAGCGTCGCTCACGCCGACGTTCCGGCGCCTGCTGCCTTTGCCAAGGTTTTCGAGCTGGCCGGCATTCGTCTGCTCTGCGAGCAGACCGCACCCTTGCTGCAGCGCGGCGTGCCGACTGCACAGCAGGCACAACTGGGCCAGGTGTTTGCTGCCGAGCAGTTGTGTGGGGCGTTGGCCAAGCAGTTGGCGTCCACGTTTACGTCTGCCCAGTTAGGGCAGATTGAAACCTTGCTGGAAAGCCCGCTGGCCAAGCAGTTCACCGCCGCCGAGCGCGCGGTGGGGGATGACGAAAAGGCCCTCAGCACTTATCGCGAACAACTGACCAGCCGTCCGCCTCGGGCCGAGCGGCTGGCGCTGGTGCGGCGTCTGGACAGTGCCGCGCAGACCACCGCCATGGCCGCGCTGTTACGTTACGAGGTGGGCAAGACCCAGGCCTTGCTGGCGCTCAAGGCGCGTGGCGAAAGCATTGATGAGGCCACCCTGGCCAGCAAAACCCAGGCCCAGGCCGAAGCGCTGCGTCAGTCCAGTGCCCAGGGGGTTGAAGCCTTTATGTTGTTTGCCTATCGGCAGACTCCCAGTGATCAGCTTGGTGAGTACGCCGCGCTGTACGAGCAGGCGCCGCTGAATCAGTTGCTCAAGGCCAGTGTGCAGGCGTTGCCCGCGGTGTTTGCCGAGCGCCGTGCAGCGCTCAAGTAAGCGGCGGTTGTAACTGACGGCAGACGTACCTGCCGTCAGCCCAGGCGTCAGTGATGGGGATGGAACTGTGCGGCCAGTTCACGCAAGGCGGCTTCTGCTTCCAGCACCTTGTCCAGGGCTTCATCGGCCTTGGCGCGTGTCAGGCCCAGACGCTCCAAGAGCGCGGGAGAAATCTCCACCTGCGGACCGGCGCCAATGCCCCGGCTGCGCAGCAGGCTGACGGCCAGGTACACCAGATTGGGATAAGGCGCATGGTCGCCGTCGTAATCCGGATCGTGCTGGAAGCGCAGAGCGGTAGCTAGCTCCTCGGGCATATCCCAGAAACGCATCAACCAGGCACCGATCTGCTCACGGCTGATGCCCAGCAGGTGCTGCTCGACATGGCTGTGACTGAGGTGCGGGTTGACCTCCAGGTGCCGGCAGATCAGCGAGAAGTGCGGCGGGAACACGTGGGCCAGAACCAGATAGCCGAAGTTGTGCAGCAAGCCGGCCAGGTAGGTCAGGCCGGCTTCCGGGCGCTGGGCGCGCGGCATGGCACGGGTCAGGCCCTCGATCACTGCGGCGGTATAGATCGCCTGCTGCCAGTAAGGCGTGGCCTGTTGCGGATGATCTTTGGGCAAGCTCAGGGTCTTACCGAGCGCCAGACCGAGGGCCAGGTTGATCACCAGGTCGAAGCCAAGCACGCGCACGATGGCGTCTTCCACCGAGCGGATCTTACCGGGTGCGGCGTAGTAGGGCGACGCGGCCCAGCTGACAACTTGGGCGGCCAGGGCCGGATCGGTCTCGACCACGCCGGTGATGTCGTCGACGGTGGCATCCGGGTCGACCCGCAGCTTGATGATGCGCTGGGCGGTTTCCGGCAGCGGCGGGATTTCGATGGTTTCTTCCAGGCGCTGCTGGATACGCCGGGCAGTAAAGGCCTGCACCGCCTGGGTGATTTCTGCGCGGTCGTCGTTGGGGCGATTAAAGTTAGGTCGGATCTGGCTCAGCGGCTCGCCAAAGCGTGCCGTGCTGGCCTTGCTCAACAAGCCCTTGAAGGCGTCGCTGGAGATCTCCAGCAGCACGCCGGCCTGGCCGGACTCGATCAGCAGCAGCGGCTCTTGCAGTAGGGATTCGTCATACAGGCACGGTGAGCTGGTCAGTGCCGGCAAGCCCGGCAGCAGGGCCAGTTGGTGCTTGCCCAGCATGCGTTGCAGGCGCTCCGGTTTGACGGCCACCAGTTTGCGCCCGGTTAGCTCGGCCAGGCGGCTGAGGTCGAGCAATTGGCTCTGCGGGAACAATGCCAGCAAGGCGCCCAGCTCATCTTCCAGCAGCACGGCTTGTACCCGTTGCGCCGGGTTCAGACCCGGTTGCTCCTGGCGCACCTGGAAGGGCACGGCCAGTTTTTGCAGCAATTGCACGATCATGGCTGGCGGCTGGGAGGTGGTGTCAGGTGCGAGGGCGACTTCGGTCATATTCAGGTCCGGCTAGGGGGCGTCTGCGCTGAGTATAACCAGCGAGCTCAGGCTTGGATGCGTCATCGACAGGTTGGCTGGGTGACGAGTCACACTTGGCCGTATTGCTGGCCATGGCGTAACCAGCGTTCCAGCAGTGGGCTGACGTGTTGCGGCCACTCGGCCAGCAGGCGCAGGGCCGCGTCGCGCACCGCCGGCAGCAGGTCGGCATCACGCATCAGGTCGGCCACTTTGAACTGCAGCAGACCGGTCTGGCGGGTGCCGAGCATCTCGCCGGGGCCGCGCAGTTCCAGGTCTTTTTCGGCGATGACAAAGCCGTCGGTGGTTTCGCGCATGATGCCCAGGCGCTGACGCCCTAGCTGCGACAGCGGCGGGTGGTAGAGCAGCACGCAATGGCTGGCAGCGCTGCCGCGACCCACTCGGCCGCGCAGCTGATGCAGCTGGGCCAGGCCCAAGCGCTCGGGGTTTTCGATGATCATCAGGCTGGCGTTGGGCACGTCGACGCCGACTTCGATCACCGTGGTGGCGACCAGCAGTTGCAGTTGGCCCTGCTTGAATTGGTCCATCACCGCGGCCTTTTCCGCCGGTTTCATGCGCCCGTGGATCAGGCCGACATGCAGGCCACCGAGGGCCGCGGACAAATCTTCGAAGGTGGTTTCCGCCGCTTGGCAGGTCAGTTCCTCGGACTCTTCGATCAGGGTGCAGACCCAATAGGCCTGGCGGCCTTCATGGCAGGCCGAGCGCACCCGTTCGATCACCTCGAAGCGGCGGCTGTCGGCCACCAGCAAGGTGTTGACTGGTGTGCGCCCCGGCGGCAGTTCGTCGAGGATCGAGGTGTCGAGATCGGCGTAGGCGCTCATTGCCAAGGTGCGCGGGATTGGCGTGGCGGTCATGATCAACTGGTGCGGGCACAGGCGGCCGTCGACCCCTTTTTTGCGCAGGGCCAGGCGCTGCTGCACGCCGAAGCGGTGTTGTTCGTCGATGATCACTAGAGCCAGTCGCTTGAACTGCACCTCGTCCTGGAACAGTGCGTGGGTGCCAACCACCATCGGTGCGCCGCCGGCGATCTGCTCCAGGGCGCTGGCGCGCGCCTTGCCCTTGAGCTTGCCGGCCAGCCAGGCGACCTCTAGGCCGAGTGGCGTCAGCCAGCGCTGGAAGGTGATGAAATGCTGTTCGGCGAG
>NKIE01000272.1 GCA_002256055.1 Pseudomonas sp. PGPPP3
CGGCCACCCAATCGGCGCAGCGGGCTGCCGCGTGCTGGTCAGCCTGCTGCACGAAATGCTCAAGCGCGACGCCAAGAAAGGCCTCGCCACCCTGTGCATTGGTGGCGGCCAGGGCGTGGCCCTGGCGCTTGAGCGCGGCTAAGACAAACCCGCACGACCCGTACCTGACGCCGGCCATTGGCCGGCGTTTTTATTGCTGAGCTGGTAAACTCCCGCCCCCTATTTCGAGGCCTCGCGCATGTCCACTCTGAATCAGGCGCTGCGCGCCGCTCTCGCCAACCGCGAAGCACTGCTGGCCGAACTGCACCGCCAGGGCACCGACTGTTACCGCCTGTTCCATGGCAGCCAGGAAGGTGCCGGCGGCCTGACCATCGACCGTTACGGCCCGCAGCTACTGGTGCAAACCTTTCACCAGCAACTCAGCCGCGACGAACTGCTGGGTGCCCACGAGCAGATCTGCGCGCACCTCAATCAGCCCTTACTGCTGGTCTACAACGACCGCAGCCAGGGCAATTCGCGCATTGATCGCAGCGACCCGATCTACCTGGCCGAACCGGCCGCACTGGACGACCTCATCGGCCACGAATGGGGCCTCAACTACCGGGTACGCGGACGCCATCCCGGCCAGGACCCGCTGCTGTTTCTCGACCTGCGCAATGCCCGCAGCTGGGTCAAACAGCACAGCGCCGGCAAGTCGGTGCTCAACCTGTTTGCCTACACCTGCGGCGTCGGCCTTGCTGCTGCGGCGGGTGGCGCAAGCGCGGTGTGCAACCTGGATTTTGCCGAAGGCAACCTGGCGGTCGGCCAGGAGAACGGCCTGCTCAATCCCGCGTTACCGGCAATGGAATTTATCCAGTCCGACTACTTCCCGGCCATACGCCAACTGGCCGGCCTGCCCATCGCTCAGCGTCGTGGGCAGAAACTGCCCAGTTATCCACGCCTGCAGCCGCGCCAATTCGACTTGGTGCTGCTGGATCCGCCAGCCTGGGCCAAGAGCGCCTTCGGCACCGTCGACCTGCTGCGTGACTACCAGAGCCTGCTCAAGCCGGCGCTGTTGGCCACCGCCGAAGACGGCGTGCTGATTTGCTGCAACAACCTGGCGAAGGTGGCCATGGCCGACTGGCGCGAGCAGGTGCTGCGCTGCGCCAGCAAACTCGGCCGCCCGGTACGCGACTGCCAGGTGCTGGCGCCTGCCGCCGACTTCCCCTCGCTGGACGGTCAGCCACCGCTGAAAACCCTGATTCTGCAGCTGTAGATCAAGGCAAAATTCAACGGGTGCGTGCCATACTCAGGCTCATCTACAGCCGAAATAGATGCGCCTGCCATGCACAAAGGATTGAAACGCGCCCTGGGCGCCATGCTGATCGCCGTTACCCTCTACAGCCTGCTGGGCTTTTTGATCCTCCCCGGTATCGCCCTGCGCGTCATCAACCAGCAGTTGAGCCAGCTCAGCAACGTCCCGGCACGCCTGGAGCGCGTGCAGCTCAACCCGTTCAGCCTGGAGCTGAGCTTGTGGGGGCTGCACCTGGGCGAAGCCGACAAGGCGCAGCTGGGCTTTGCTCAGCTGTATGCCGACCTGCAGCTGGACAGTCTATGGACCGGCGCCCTGCACCTGGCCAAAGTCGAACTCAACGGCGCCAAGGTCGAGCTGCTGTTCAGTAAGGAGGGTCAGCTCAACCTGGCACAGTTGTTCAAGTTACCCCCAAGCCCTGCCACGCCAGAGCCCGCAGAGCCCAGCGAACCCTTTCCACTGCGCATTGAGCGCATCGTCCTGGCGGCCGGCGCCTTGCACTTCGAGGACCTACGCCCGAGCGAACCGATCGAATTCATCTACGACAGCCTCGACCTCAGCCTCAACAATCTCAGCACCCTGCCTGACGACAATGCCGAGCTGAGCCTACAGGCTACCGGCCCCCATGGCGGCAAACTTGAATGGCAAGGCACTCTGAGCCTCAGCCCGATCAGCTCCAGCGGCCACCTGCAACTGAGCGACGGCCAACTCAAAGGCGTCTGGCCCTACGTGCGCGACGCCCTGCCCCTGGATTTGCAGGAAGGCATTCTCAACCTGGCCACCGACTATCAACTGAGTCTGGCCGGCGGCACCCAGCTGCAACTGAGCAACCTCAGCCTTGCCCTCGCGCCCTTTGCCATCAAGGCCCCGGACGGCCGCTCGCTGGTTAAACTGGCCGAGCTGAACGTCAGCGAGACCAGCCTGGACTTGGTCAAGCAACAGGTGTTGGTCGGCAAGGTCCGTAGCCAGGGTCTGGAAACCTGGGCCGCCCGCGAGGCCAACGGCCAGCTCGACTGGCAAACCCTGTTCGCCAAGCCAGAAACGCCCGCGCCGGCCGCCAGCCAGGCAGCTGATGCCAGCGCCAGCCCCGCTAACGAGCCCGCAAAACCCTGGCAAGTGCTGCTCAAGGATGTGCAGCTGCGCGGTTATCAACTGCACCTGGCCGACCGCGGCGTCAGCCCGGAAGTGAAGGTTGAAGTCGGCCCGCTGAACCTTGACCTGCAAAATTTCGACAGCCTCAACCAATCGCCATTCGACCTCAAGCTCAATACCGGCGTCGGCAAGCTGGGCAAGCTGGCCCTCAGCGGTCAGGTTAATCTCAACCCCGTCAGCGCCAAGTTGCAGGCCAGTACGCAGAACCTCGACCTGCGCCTGGCCCAGGCCTATATCAACCCGTTTATCCGCCTGGAGCTGCGCAGCGGCCTACTCAGCAGCGAACTGGCCGTCGACCTGCAAGGCACAGCACCACTGGCGTTCAACATCAGCGGCGACACGCGCATCAACCAGTTGCACACCCTCGACACCCTCAAGTCGCGGGACTTCCTCAAGTGGCGCCAACTGCATTTGCAGGGTATCAACTATCGCCACGGTGACAGCCTGAGCATCCAGGCGATCACCATCGAGCAGCCCTATACGCGCTTTATCATCAATGAAGACCGCAGCACCAACGTCAGCGACCTGTTGATCCCGCAACCCGCCGCACCGGCCTCGCCAGCGGCGGCCAAGAGTGCACCGGGCAAGCCCCTGGGCATCGTCATTGGCGGCATCACCCTGAAAGACGGCTCGGCCAACTTTGCCGACCTCAGCCTGCGGCCGGACTTCGCCACCGCCATCCAGCAGCTCAATGGCCAGATTGGTCGCATCGACAGCCGCCAACCAAAACCGGCGAAGGTCGCGATCCAGGGCAAAGTCGACCGCTACGCACCGGCCACCATCAACGGCAGCCTCAACCCCTTCGACCCGCTGGCCAGCCTGGATATGGCGGTGAGTTTCAAACAGGTTGAGCTGACGACGCTGACGCCCTACTCAGGCAAGTTCGCCGGCTATCGCATCCGCAAGGGCCGCTTGAATATCGACCTGCATTACCAGATCAAAAAAGGACAACTAACCGCTGAGAATAAGGTGCTGCTTGAGCAACTAGAGCTCGGCGAAAAGGTTGACAGCCCTGATGCCGTCGACCTGCCGATCCGCCTGGCCATTGCCCTGCTCAAAGACACCGAAGGCAAGATCGATATCCAACTGCCGATCTCCGGCGACCTCAACAACCCGCAGTTCAGCGTCATGCCGATTGTCTGGCAAACCCTGCGTAACCTGGTGCTACGTGCGGCCCAGGCGCCGTTCAAGTTTATCGGCGGCCTGATCAGCAGCGGTGATGAAGTAAACATGGACCGGGTGCCGTTCAGTGCCGGCAGCAGCGAACTGGACCCGCAGGCACGCGGCACCCTCGACACCCTGGCCTCAGCCCTCAAGGAGCGCCCAGTGCTACGCTTGGAAGTCCAAGGTGTCAGCGCCCAGGCCAGCGACGGCCCGCTGTTGGCCGAACAGCGCCTGCAGCGCGAATATCAGAGTACTTACTACAAGATCCTGCAGCGCCGCGGCGATCAGGTGCCGGCCGATGCCAGCACCCTCGAAGTGCCTGAAGAAGAGAAGGTTGTCATGCTCGAAGGCATCTACCGGGCGCGCCTGAAGCAGCAACCACCGGCTGACTGGCGCAAACTGGACGATGAGGTGCGCAGTGACAAACTGCGCGCCGGGGTGCTGGACTCCTGGGGCCGCAGCGACCTGCTGTTGCGCCAACTGAGTCAGGCCCGCGCCGCCAGCATCAAGCAATACCTAGTCGACAACGGCGGCCTGCCGGACCAACGTATCTACCTGCTGGATGTCGCCATTGGCCAAAGCGACACCGACGGCCGGATTGCCAGCGCGCTGCAACTAGGCGCCGAGTAAACCACCGCGCCCGCCGCTGACAGGCGGCGGGCTGCGGTGTAGGCTGGCCACCCACGCAACAACCTGGATAGCCCGTGAAAACCCTCCTTGTGGCTCTCGCCCTGCTGCTCAGTCCGCTCAGCCAAGCGGCCACCCTACGCTGCGGTAGCGGCCTGATTACCAGCGACGACCACCTCAGTGAAGTACAAAGCAAATGCGGCGAGCCGGTCACCCGCCAGTTCCTCGGCTACCGCGAGGTCATCGATTACTACGGTGGCACGACCCAGGTGCCCATTGAGGAATGGAGTTACGGCCCGCGCAACGGCATGTATTACTACCTGCGCTTCGAAGCCAACCGCCTGATCAAGGTTGAAAGCAAACGCGGCCAATAACAGGCCCTTGAAAAACTATCTGCGTTGACAATACTGCGTTAAAAACGGCCTCAAAATGCTCATTTACAACGCGTAAACTCCGCTTTTTCGGCCGTTTTTGCCTTGTCTTGCCTGCCTCGCCTACATTTTTCAACGGCCTGATAAACGCCGCCCCGACACGGACGTCCCC
>NKIE01000273.1 GCA_002256055.1 Pseudomonas sp. PGPPP3
AACGAAGATGTGTGCCTGGCCGTCGGTGTGGTAGCGGTAATTGAACTCGGTGATCTGCCGCTTGCCGATGGCTTCGCAGAAGGTCTTGAAGCTGCCGGGCCGCTCTGGGATGGTCACCGCGATGATCGCCTCGCGCTTCTCGCCCAGTTCGGCGCGCTCGGCCACGTGGCGCAGGCGGTCGAAGTTGACGTTGGCGCCGGAGTCGATGCCGACCAGCACCTTGCCGCTGCAGCCTTCACGCTCGACGTACTTCTTGATCCCGGCCACCGACAGGGCGCCAGCCGGCTCGGTGATCGAGCGGGTGTCGTCGTAGATGTCCTTGATTGCCGCACAGATCTCATCGGTGCTGACGGTGATCACCTCATCGACATAGTCCTTGCACACGTCAAAGGTGTGCTGACCGATCTGCGCCACGGCCACGCCATCGGCGAACAACCCGACGCTCGGCAGCACCACGCGTTCGCCAGCCGCCATGGCCGCCTGCAGGCAGTTGGAGTCGTCCGGCTCGACGCCGATGATCTTGATCTCCGGGCGTAGGTATTTGACGTAAGCGGCGATACCCGCGATCAACCCGCCGCCACCGCAGGGCACGAAGATCGCATCCAGTTGGCCAGGCTGCTGACGGAGGATCTCCATCGCCACGGTGCCCTGGCCAGCGATGGTGTCCGGGTCGTCGTAGGGGTGCACATAGACGTAGCCCTTTTCTTCCACCAGTTTCAGCGAATAGGCCAGCGCCTCGGGGAAGCTGTCGCCGTGCAGCACCACCTTGCCGCCGCGCGAGCGCACGCCGTTGACCTTGATCTCCGGGGTGGTCTTGGGCATCACGATGGTGGCCTTGACCCCCATGTGCTTGGCCGCCAGCGCCAGGCCCTGGGCGTGGTTGCCAGCCGAGGCGGTGACCACGCCACAGGCCAGCTGCTCGGCCGTGAGGTGCGCCAGCTTGTTGTAGGCGCCACGAATCTTGAACGAGTACACCGGCTGCAGGTCTTCGCGCTTGAGCAGAATCTGGTTGCCGGTGCGCTCGGAGAGCTGGCGGGCCTGCTGCAGCGGGGTTTCCACGGCGACGTCATAGACGCGCGAGGTGAGGATCTTCTTGACGTACTGTTCGAGCATCGGACTGATCTTTGGCGGCGGTGCGGAACGGGCAAGTCTACTCCAGCGATTCCTGCGCCGACCACAGCGACTGCTGGTTAATAACACGGGCTATAATCGCCGACCTCGCTCTTCATCCTTTATCCGGTGCCGCATGACCCAAGACCAACTCAAGCAAGCCGTGGCCCAAGCCGCCATGGACCTCATCCGCCCACAGCTCGACCAGAAGAGCGTGATCGGCGTTGGCACCGGCTCCACCGCCAACTTCTTCATCGATGCCCTGGCCCAGCACAAAATGGACTTCGACGGCGCCGTGGCCAGCTCCGACGCCACCGCCGCGCGCCTAAAGGCCCACGGCATTCCGGTGTAGGAGCTCAACACCGTGAGCGCCCTGGAGTTCTACGTGGACGGCGCCGATGAAAGCGACGAGCACCTGAACCTGATCAAGGGCGGCGGCGCAGCCCTGACCCGCGAGAAGATCGTTGCCGCCGTGGCCAAGACCTTCATCTGCATCGCCGACGAGAGCAAGCTGGTGCCGGTGCTCGGTGCCTTCCCACTGCCGGTGGAGGTCATCCCCATGGCCCGCAGCCACGTGGCCCGCCAACTGGTGAAACTGGGCGGCGACCCGGTGTACCGCGAAGGCGTGGTGACCGACAACGGCAACATCATCCTCGACGTGTTCAACCTCGAAATCACCAACCCGCGTGAGCTGGAAAGCCAGATCAACGCCATCGTCGGCGTGGTCTGCAACGGTCTGTTCGCCGCCCGCCCAGCCGACGTGCTACTGCTGGGCACCGCCAACGGGGTGAAAACCCTCAAGGCCTGAGGCCAGCCTTACTCGGCGGACGCCGGCTTGGCGAACACGTAGAACAGGTTCGGCTCGCTGACCAAGTACAGCCTGCCCTGTTGGTCCATGGCCAGGCCTTCGGCCTGCGGCACGCTGCGCTTGAGGCCGTGCATGCCGCGCAGCAGCGACAAGGTGCTGATCGGCCGACCGTCGAGATCCAGCTCAATCACCAGCCGCGACTCATCCGACAGCGCCAGCAAATGGCCGCTGCGTTCATCGAACTGCAGGCTCGACAGGTCGCGCACGAACAGCCTGCGATCACGCCGCTGGTCGTCCGTCACCTGCAGGTTGAGGCGCTGTTCATCACCAGGAAAGCCAGTTATTTCCAAGATCCGCAGCGGATCGCGCTCCTTGGCCACGAACAGGCGCCGGCCCTGACTGTCGTAGGCCAGACCCTCGAAGCCTTTGTTGCCATTCAGGCCTAGCCCCAGGGACAGCTGCTCGCTGTCGGCGGCATCCAGCCAGCGGGTGTTGTCATCCACGCGCACCTTGAACAAACGCTGGGCGCGCTCGTCGCTGATCACATAAATACCCGGACTGATGTACTCCACCGCCTCGGCATCGCCAAAGCCGGTCAGGGGCATGCGCCGCAGAATTTTCCCGGCCAGGGACAGCTCAATCAGTTCGGCGCGCTGGTTGGTCACGGTAAACAAGCTGCGCCGGTCGGGGTCGTAGGTCAGCGCCGAAACATCATCACTGAGGCCGTCGATCACCTGGGCCTCGACCGTCACCCGATAGTCCGGCAGCCACAGCGAACGGCCCTGCCACTCGGCCGCATGGCGCCATTCTTGCACTGAAAACCAGACCCGTTCGAACAGCCGCCACTCCTGTCCAGCCAATGCCAACAGCACCAGCAGCGGCAACAGCACGGCAGGCAAGAGAACGCGGGGCTTGAGCAATCGACGCATAGGTCCCAACTTTCGCAAATAGGGTCCGCATCAATAACACAGCAACACATGCCGCGGCATGGCTGGGCAATTTGCAGTTACCAAACACCACCGCACGGGAGCCTTAGGAGCATGTCACTGTTACCGCAGCAGCGCATTCTCACCACCCTGCACACCGTTACCCTCGCCACCCAGGTCCTTGGACAGCAGGGTGTGGCCGTCGAACGCCTGCTGGAGGGTAGCGACATTGCCGGCAGCGACCTGGACAATCCGGCACGGCTGATCTGCCACGCCCAGGAGTTGCAGGTGCTGGCCAACGCCCTTGCCTGTAGTAATGACAGCGCCCTGGGCCTGAGCCTGGGCCAACGCATGCACGTTTCGGCCTACGGCATCTTGGGCTACAGCATGCTCGCCAGCCGCACCCTGGGTGATGCGCTGCAACTGGCTTTCGAGCACCCGGCGCTGTTCGGCAGCTACTTCAAGCTGACCCTGCAACAGGTGGATGACGAGGTACACCTGAGTGCCAGCGACTACGGCTACGCCCCGGAGCTGACAGTGTTCAACACCGAGCTGTGCCTGAGCTCACTGCTGACCGTGATCCAGGACCTGCTCGGCGAAGCCATCCGCCCACGGCGCCTGCTGCTCAACTACCGCAGCCCGCTGCATGGCGCCCGCTATGCCGAACTGCTGGGCTGCCCGGTGGAGTTCGGTGCCGGCAGCAATGCCTTGTGCTTCAACCCCGCGCTGCTCAGCCGGCCACTGCCGCTGGCCGACCCGGTCAGCTGCCAGCACGGCCTGTTGCAGTGCCTGCAGTTGGAGGCGCAGTTCCACCGGCGTCAGGACCTGCGCGAGCAGATCCGCCAACACCTGGCCAACCCCAACGACCCATGCACCAGTTTGGAGCAGGTGGCCGGCCGCCTGCACCGTTCGGCCCGCACCCTGCGCCGCCACCTGCAGGAGTTGAACACCAGCTTCCAGCAGTTGCTCGACGAGGTGCGCTTCGACCAGGCCCGCCACCTGCTGATGCAGACCGAGCTGCCCATCTACCTGATTGCTGAACAGCTCGGCTACAGCGAAACCGCCAGCTTCCGCCATGCCTTCCAGCGCTGGAGCGGACAAACCCCAAGCCTGTATCGGCGCTGATCAAGGCGGCCAACCAAACTTGGCCGCATTTATCTCCTTTTGACCAGATCTATCGTTCTTGCTCTGGCCGCTGACTGCCACAATCAAAGCCATCTAGGGCTCGCAAGATGCTCCACGGAGCAGATAAAAGCCTAATAAAAACAACTAGTTAGAGCCTGACCCAGATGACCAGCGCGATCAGCATCGAACATCTGTGCATGGAGTTCGGCGAGCCCGGACAAACCCTGCGCGCCCTCGACGAAGTGTCACTAGAGATCCGCGCCAACGAGTTCTTCACCCTTCTCGGCCCCTCCGGCTGCGGCAAGACCACCCTCCTGCGGCTGATTGCCGGCTTTGAGCAACCTAGCAGCGGCACCATCCGCCTGTACGGCGAAGCCATGCAGGACCTGCCGCCGTTCCGCCGCCCGGTCAATACGGTGTTCCAGAGCTACGCCCTGTTCCCGCACATGAGCGTGGCCGAGAACATCGGTTTCGGCTTAGAGATGCGCGGCCTGTCGCGCAGCGAGATCGAACAGACGGTCAAGGCCATGCTCGAACTGGTCAAGCTGCCGGATGTCGGCCGCCGCCGCGCCGACCAACTGTCGGGCGGCCAGCAACAGCGCATCGCCCTGGCCCGCGCCCTGGCCAACCGGCCCAAGGTGCTGCTGCTGGACGAGTCGCTGTCGGCCCTGGACATGAAACTGCGCAAAGAGATGCAGATCGAGCTGAAACGCCTGCAGAGCGAAACCGGCATCACCTTTATCTTCGTCACCCATGATCAGGAAGAAGCCCTGACCATGTCCGACCGCATCGCCGTG
>NKIE01000274.1 GCA_002256055.1 Pseudomonas sp. PGPPP3
ACCATCGACCGTGGTGCACTGGCCGATACCCTGGTTGGCAATGGCGTCAAGCTGGACAACCAGATCATGATTGCCCACAACGTACAGATCGGCGATCACACCGCGATGGCGGGTTGCGCTGGAATTTCCGGTAGTACCAAGATCGGCAAGCACTGCATGATCGCTGGCGGTGTAGGCATGGTTGGTCACATCGAAGTGTGTGACAACGTGTTCGTAACTGGCATGACCATGGTCACCCGCTCCATCACCGAGCCAGGCTCTTATTCTTCCGGCACGGCCATGCAGCCGGCCGGCGAGTGGCGTAAAAGCGCGGCGCGGATTCGTCAACTGGACGAGATGGCGCGCCGCCTGCAGCAATTGGAAAAACGCCTGGCAGCCGTGACCTCGAATCCTCAGGACTCATCAGAGGCCTGATCCGCGAGTGTTGCGCGGCCCCACCTTTACTACAGGCTTCCCCGAATATGATGGACATTAACGAGATTCGCGAATACTTGCCGCACCGCTACCCCTTTTTGTTGGTAGATCGGGTGACGGACTTGGATCTTGAGGCCAAACAGATTCGCGCCTACAAGAACGTGACCATTAACGAGCCTTTTTTCAACGGTCACTTTCCTCAGCACCCGATCATGCCGGGCGTTTTGATTATCGAGGCCATGGCTCAGGCGGCCGGCATCATGGGCTTCAAAATGATGGATCTGAAGCCGATCGATGGTGTGCTCTATTACTTCGTTGGTTCGGACAAGCTACGCTTTCGTCAGCCGGTTGTGCCAGGCGATCAACTGATCCTGGAGGCGCGCTTTATCAGTGCCAAGCGCAGCATCTGGAAGTTTGCTTGCCGGGCTACGGTTGACGGTAAGGAAGTCTGCTCGGCTGAAATCATTTGTGCGGAACGCAAGCTATGAGTTTGATTGACCCTCGCGCCATCATCGATCCGTCGGCCAAGCTGGCGGATGACGTTCAGGTCGGCCCTTGGTCGATCATTGGGCCTGATGTGGAAATTGGCGAGGGTACCGTGGTGGGTCCCCATGTGATTATCAAGGGGCCGACCAAGATCGGTCGACACAATCGCATCTATCAGTTTTCCTCAGTGGGTGAAGATACTCCTGACTTGAAGTACAAGGGCGAGGCGACACGCCTGGTCATTGGTGATCACAACGTCATTCGCGAAGGTGTGACCATCCACCGTGGCACCATTCAAGATCGCGCGGAAACCACCATCGGTGATCACAATCTGCTGATGGCCTACGTGCATATCGGTCACGACAGCGTAATTGCCAATCACTGCATCCTGGTCAATAACACCGCCTTGGCTGGCCATGTATTGGTCGATGACTGGGCCATTTTGTCCGGTTTTACCTTGGTGCATCAGTTCTGCCGAATCGGCGCCCACAGCTTTTCCGGCATGGGTACGGCGATCGGTAAAGACGTGCCGGCCTTCGTCACAGTGTTTGGTAACCCAGCCGAAGCGCGCAGTATGAACTTCGAAGGCATGCGCCGCCGTGGTTTCAGCCCTGAGGCCATTCAGGCCCTGCGTCGTGCCTACAAAGTGGTCTACCGCCAAGGGTTAACGGTGGAGCAGGCCATGGCAGAAATGGCCGAGTCGGCTGCGCAGTTCCCTGAAGTGGCCTTGTTTCGTGACTCCGTACAGGCGTCCAGCCGCGGCATCACCCGCTGATCATGGGCTCGACCCTGCGCGTCGCCTTGGTGGCTGGCGAAGCTTCTGGCGATATTCTGGGCGCCGGCCTGATGCAGGCCTTGCGTGCTCAGCATCCTGCCATTGAATTTATCGGCGTCGGCGGCCCGCGTATGCAGGCCCAAGGGCTGAACTCCTATTTCCCGATGGAACGTCTGTCGGTCATGGGCCTGGTAGAAGTGCTCGGGCGCCTGCCCGAGCTGCTGTCGCGGCGTAAGCGCCTGATCCGCACATTGATTGAGCAAAAGCCGGACGTGTTTATCGGCATTGATGCTCCGGATTTTACCCTGGGTGTTGAGCTCAAGCTGCGCCTGGCCGGAATCAAGACGGTGCACTATGTCAGTCCTTCCGTGTGGGCCTGGCGACAAAAACGTGTGTTCAAGATCCGCGAAGCCTGCGACCTGATGCTCACCCTGTTTCCCTTCGAGGCGCAGTTTTATCAGGCTCATCAGGTGCCGGTACGTTTCGTTGGGCATCCGCTGGCTAACACTATTCCGCTTGAGCTCGATCGTGCAGCGGCCCGTTCCGGCCTTGGCTTGCCTCTGGATGCTCCGGTGGTGGCGCTGTTGCCGGGTAGTCGTGGCGGTGAAGTGGGCAAGCTCGGCGGTTTGTTTCTCGATGCTGCCGAGTTGCTGTTGCAGGCCCGGCCACAGATACGCTTTGTCCTGCCATGTGCCAGCCCCGAGCGGCGCGTGCAACTGGAAGCGTTAATGGCTGGGCGTAAACTGCCGCTGACGTTGCTCGATGGTCAGTCCCACGAGGCCCTCGCGGCCTGCGATGCGGTTTTGATTGCCTCGGGCACCGCGACTCTAGAGGCGCTGCTGTGTCAGCGGCCAATGGTGGTGGCCTATTGCGTGGCGCCGCTGACGTACCGCATCCTCAAGCGGCTGGTCAGCAGTGCCTATATCTCTCTACCTAATTTGCTCGCCGGTCGCTTGTTGGTGCCTGAGCTGATTCAGGATGCCGCGACCCCCGAAGCGCTGGCTGCTACCCTGTTGCCGTTGCTGGAAAACGGTACCGCCCAGACCGCCGAATTTGCCGCTATTCATCGCAGCCTGCGCCTGGATGCTTCGACGCAGGCGGCGGACGCGGTTTTGCAGCTGATTGCAGGTAAACCATGCAGCTAGGTCTGGATTTCACCCAGGTTGAAGAGCTGGTCGCTGGGGTTGATGAGGTCGGGCGCGGGCCTCTGTGTGGAGCGGTGGTCACGGCGGCGGTGATCCTCGATCCGGCGCGGCCAATCCTTGGTCTAAACGATTCGAAAAAACTCACCGAAGCGCGCCGCGAGCTGCTGTTCGATGAGATTCGCGAGAAGGCCCTGTCCTGGTGCATCGCCCGCGCCGAGGTCGAGGAAATCGATCAGCTGAACATCCTTCACGCCACCATGCTGGCCATGCAGCGGGCCGTTGCTGGCCTGCATATCACTCCGCGGCTGGCTCTGATCGACGGTAATCGCTGCCCGCAACTGGCGGTGCCCAGCGCTGCTGTAGTCAAGGGGGACAGCAAGGTGCCGGCGATTGCCGCGGCGTCGATCCTCGCCAAGGTCAGTCGTGATCGGGAAATGCAGGCGCTTGATCGTCAGTATCCGGGCTACGGTATCGCTGGACACAAGGGCTACCCGACGGCGGTGCACCTCGAGGCATTGCAGCGTTTGGGGCCGACGCCCGTCCACCGGCGTTCATTCGGGCCGGTCCGGCGCTTGCTCGAACAGTCCTGAGTCAGTTCACCCAACGCAGCTGTTGTTTCCAGTAAGGCCCGGTACAATCCGGGCCTTGTCGTTTTTGTGCTTTTTATAGGATTCGCATGTCCGCCACCTTCGTTCACCTGCGTTTGCATACCGAGTTTTCCCTGGTTGATGGCCTGGTGCGGGTCAAGCCGCTGATCAAGGCTGCCGCTGCCGCGGGCATGCCAGCAGTGGCCGTGACCGACCAGAGCAACCTGTGCTCGCTGGTGAAGTTCTACAAGGCTGCCATGGGGGGCGGGATCAAACCGATTTGTGGCGCTGACCTGTGGCTGGCGAACAAGGATGAAGACGGTCCGCTTAGTCGTCTGACCCTGCTGGCCATGAACGGCAAGGGCTACCGCAACCTCACCGAGCTGATTTCCCGTGGCTTTATTGAGGGCCAGCGCAACGGCCTGGTGATCATCGAGCGCGAGTGGGTAAAAGAAGCCGCCGAAGGGTTGATTGCGTTGTCTGGGGCCAAAGAAGGCGAAATCGGTCTGAGCCTGCTGGCGGGCAATCCTGACGAAGCTGAAGCGATGCTGCGTGAATGGCAGGCGGTATTTCCGGATCGCTATTACCTGGAGCTGCAGCGCACCAGTCGGGTCAATGACGAAGAGTACCTGCATCTGGCGGTGGAGCTGGCGGGTCGTTGCGATGGTCTGCTGGTGGCCACCAACGACGTGCGTTTTATCAAGCAGGACGACTTCTACGCCCATGAAACCCGCGTGTGCATCGGTGAAGGGCGGGCACTGGACGATCCACGACGGGTGCGCAGCTACAGCGATCAGCAGTACCTGAAAAGCTCGGAGGAGATGTGGGAGTTGTTCAGTGACCTGCCCGAGGCGCTGGAAAATACCGTCGAAATTGCCAAACGTTGCAATATCGAGGTGCAGTTGGGCAAGAGCTTCCTGCCCAACTTCCCGGTGCCGGACGGCATGACCATGGACGAGTTCTTCCGCAAGATCAGCTTCGATGGTCTTGAAGAGCGTCTGGCCGTGCTCTGGCCGAAAGACACCACGCCGAACTACGAGGCCAAGCGCCAGGTTTACGTTGATCGCCTGAACTTCGAGCTGGATATCATCATCCAGATGGGGTTCCCCGGTTACTTCCTGATCGTGATGGACTTTATCCAGTGGGCCAAGCGCAACGGTATTCCGGTCGGTCCGGGCCGGGGTTCAGGCGCTGGTTCACTGGTGGCTTACGTGCAGAAGATCACCGACCTTGATCCCCTGCAGTACGACCTGCTGTTCGAGCGCTTCCTGAACCCGGAACGGGTATCGATGCCCGACTTCGATATCGACTTCTGCATGGATGGCCGCGACCGCGTGATCGAGTACGTGGCCC
>NKIE01000275.1 GCA_002256055.1 Pseudomonas sp. PGPPP3
GGCTGACAGCGGGAAGGACTCGCCGGTGGTGATATCGAAGGTGGTTTCCTTACCGTCTTTGCTGCTGTGGGGCCGCTCGCCATGCACCAGGCCCTGCTTGACGATGTAGAAGTATTCGATGGGGCCGTCGTCGGGCTTGATGATGCTGTCGCCGGTCGCATAGAAGCGCAGTTGGCAGTTCTCCACCAGAAATGCCAGGTGCGCGCTTTCCATCTGGTTGAACGGCGGGTACTTGCGCAGAAACTCCATGGTGCCGTGGATGTTCTGCATCACCGCCACTTTGCCGGGGTGCTGAGCGTCAATCTGCATAGCGAATTACCAGCGAGGGCTTTGCCTGAATGCTGGCCCAAGTGAGTGTCGCGCGCCAATGCCACTTTGGTCGCAGTGGGTGGTTTTGCGTGGCCATAAAAAAACCGCCCCGGAGGGCGGTTTCTTCAGTCACCAACGATCAAGGCAGTTTGAACAGCACCTTGACCTTGTCGGAGACTGCTGCGGCATCAACGTAGCCAATGGCGTCCGCTTCCGCGCCAACCTTGGCGACCACTGCGGCGTCATCGGCCACGGTAGGTAGCGGTTGGCCCTTGCCGGTGAACACGAGGCCCGACCAGTAGGACTTCAGCTGGGATTCGTTCTTGTTCGCCACACTGGCGTAGAACTTCTCCTTGGTCGGATTCCAGGCGGCTTGGTCAACGCCTTTCAGCGATTTGTCCTTGCCCAGAAAGATGTTGGCTACATCAGCCTGGCTCGGCGCGGCGCTGGCGCCGGCATTGACGATCACTGCTACCTCGGCCTGGGCCAGGGCGGTGCAACTGAGCAGAGCGAGAGCACTAAGCAATTTTTTCATTAAGGCTCTCCTTAGAAAATGAAGTCGACGCCAACGCTGAAGATGTCAGCATCGTGGGTACCCAGCGGAACGCCAGCCGCGCCGTTGGTCTTCTGGTAAACGCCGTTGTTGTAGGTCTGCTGACCGTTGGCCTTGAACACGCCAATCGACTCATCGCCTTGCGAGGTGTCGACGCGCTTGTATTCACCCTTGAGGGTTACGGTTGGCGTGATGCTGTAGTTAAGACCATAGGTCATCGACACTTGGCGACCGGACGGCTCGTCCAGTTGACCGTAGGTGACGTGGCCCAGATAGTCGCCGAAGCGGCGACCGCCCATGATGTAAAAGGCGTTGGTTGCAGCCTCTTCATTGTTCTCGACGCTCAGCTTGACGGCTTCAGCTGCGCTCAGCCAAGTGCCGTTATCGTACTGGTGGCCAAATGAGGTGAATTTACCTTTTTGTCCATCGTAGGTGCTCAGCGCGTAGTTCGGCGTAATAGGGAGGCCGGGAGCCCGCTGAATATCACTTTCGATAGTGGTCTGCAGATCCGCTTCGGCGTAGCCGACGCGGAAGGTGCCGAAGTTATCGGTAGACAGCGCCAGGCTGGTTGCAAACACGTCGCGATAGTCGAAGTCATGGGTGTCGTCGACGGCATAGTAGTCACGCTTGATTGCTTGACCGCCAGCAACTTGGAAACTCAATGTACCAATGTCGGTGCTGCGGTTATAGAGCACGTCGCCGCCATCATGGCTGGCTACTTGCACCAGGCTGTAGACCTCTTCCGGCAGGCGCAGCCAGGGGTACGAGAAGCCTACGTTAAGGGTTTCCGAGTACATGTAAACCGGCGTACCCAGGCGGCCGCCACGCAAGGTCAGGTTGTCGTTAGCCTGCCAGGCCAGGTACAGGTTGCCGGGGCCGACTTCCCAGGAGTCCTGGGTCGGTTTGGGGCCCAGTTGGCCCGTCACACTGAGGGTGTCGGTGATGCCGTAGCGCAGTTGCACGGCCAGCTTGGACAGCTGATCGCCACGCCAGCCATCGGTGGTCTGGCCTTGCATGCCGTAGTCCAGATCGCTCTCGCCACCCATGTGGGTAACGCCAACGGTGCCGAAACCGTTGATTTGATACTCGCCTTGCTCTACGGCAAGGGCGGGCAGGCTGGCCAGGCAAACTGCTAGGCTTAGAAGGTGACGTTTACTCATCAGGTGTGCTCCTGTTGTTTCTGGTTATACGCGGAACTGGGCGGTGGCTGCGCGCAGGTGGTCACCGGTGCTGACCAGTTGCTCGCCGAGGCGGGCAGTGGCTTGAGCGCCATGGGCGGTGGCCTGGGCATCCCCTTGCAGGACTGCGGTTTCTTGCTGGATCGAACTGGAAAGGCCGATCTGTTCCTGGGTGAACTGGGCAATGCCGGCGTTCAGCTCGTTGATCTGGCCGACGGCCTGAGCGATCACGTCGAGCATCTGGGTGGCCTGTACCGAGCGCTCGATACTGCCTTGGGCTTTTTCGCCGTTAACGGTCATCACGTTCAATACGCCGTTGGCGCTGTTCTGCAGGCGCTGAATGATCTGCTGGATCTCGGCGGTTGACGCAGCGGTTTTCTGCGCCAGGTTGCGCACCTCGTCGGCCACCACGGCAAAGCCGCGGCCTTGTTCGCCGGCACGGGCGGCTTCGATGGCGGCGTTGAGGGCCAGCAGGTTGGTTTGTTCGGCAATGCTGCGGATCACGGTAAGCACCGAGCCGACTTGCTGGGTTTCTTCTTCCAGTTGCTGCATGGCCTCGACAGCGCCCATCACACTGCTGCCCAGATCACTGATGCTGGTCGACAGGCTACCGATGCTTTGCCGTGCAGCATCGGCTTGCTTGGAGGCCGCGCCGGCTTCATCCGAGGCTTGCCGCGAACGGTGGGCAACCTCTTGAATGCTGCTGGTCATGGTCTGGATGTCGCGGCTGATGGAGTCCGTGTGGCCTTGCTGGGAGCTGGCGTTCTCTTCCGAACCCTGGGTCAGGCGGTACAGTTCCTGGGACATCTGCCCCAGCGGGCTGGCCGCTTCGACGATCTGGCGAATGGTGCCTTGCAGTTTGTCGAGGAAGCCATTGAACAACTCGATCATGGCGCCGATTTCATCGTTGGCTTCCACCGACACGCGACGGGTCAGGTCGCCGTCGCCGCGGGCAATCGCCTGCAGTGAGTCGATCACGCCATGCACGTTGCGCATGATGCTGCTAATCACCAGCCATGAACCAAGGGCCACCAGCGCGACCAGCACCAAGCTGAGGATTATCCCCACGCGGGTAGTGGTGGCGTTGTCCTTGCGCGTCTGTGCCAGAGCGCTCTGGAAATCTTCATAGGCATGGGTACGAAACCCTGAACCGAGCTTTTGTGCCTGGCTCAAATCGCTGGCCATGCGGTCAAGGCTGGGGCGTAGGGTGTCGAAGCTGGCCGTGCCTTTGACCAGTTGAGACGATGCGGACAGGGCGTTTTCAGCATAACGCTGTACGGCCACGCGCCAGGTGTCGAGTTCGTCGCTACGCTCGCGCTGGTTGCTGAGCAGGCCTTGCAATTCCTGCTGCTTGGCGGCGATGGCCTGCAGTACCTCACGGGCCTCGGTGAGAGTGGACTCTTCACCGGCAGCCACCGCGCTGTTCAGCAGTGCGGGAATGCGCGAGAACTGGAAGATCACCGCGTCGGTTTTTTCCAGCGTCGGGTAGCTGTGGGTTTCCAGCTCCACCAGACGCAAATCGTTATTGGATAGCTGCTGCGAGTTGTAGCCCACGTAGAGCAACAGGCCGAGCAGAGCAACGGCCGGCAGCAGCGCCAGTTTCAGGGTCAGAGACAGATTTTTGAGCATGTTGTGCTCCAATACGGGACACGTAAGTAATACAGGGGTGACCGGGGCTTTTGGTCTGTTCAGGGGCGCTCTGGCTGACTGCGCAGTTAGCCCCCGTTTTATTGATATCGGCTGCCCCCACATTTGCTATAGCTGTTCGGCCAGTAAATGCACGGAATTGGGCATAAAAAAGCCGCCTAATTGGGCGGCTTTTTCATCGTTGCTATTACAGGCCGTTAGCCGCTTTGAATTCGCGGCGACGACGGTGCAGCACGGGCTCGGTGTAGCCGTTCGGTTGCTTGGTGCCTTCGACGACCAGTTCAACCGCCGCCTGGAAGGCGATGTTGCTGTCGAAGTTCGGTGCCAGCGGGCGGTACAGCGGGTCGTTGGCGTTCTGGCGGTCAACCACCGGCGCCATGCGCTTCAGGGTTTCCATCACTTGCTCAAGGCTGACCACGCCATGACGCAGCCAGTTGGCGATGTGCTGGCTGGAGATACGCAGGGTCGCGCGGTCTTCCATCAGGCCAACGTCGTTGATGTCCGGCACCTTGGAGCAGCCGACGCCTTGGTCGATCCAGCGCACTACGTAACCGAGGATGCCCTGGGCGTTGTTGTCCAGTTCGTTCTGCACGTCTTCGGCGGACCAGTTGGTGTTCGGCGCCAGCGGAATGGTCAGGATGTCATCCAGCGAAGCGCGCTCGCGCTTGGCCAGTTGGGCCTGACGGGCGAACACGTCAACCTGGTGGTAGTGCATGGCGTGCAGGGCTGCGGCGGTTGGCGACGGTACCCAAGCGGTGTTAGCGCCGGCCATTGGGTGAGCAACTTTCTGCTCGACCATGGCGGCCATCAGGTCGGGCATGGCCCACATGCCTTTACCAATCTGGGCGCGACCTTGCAGGCCGGCAGCCAGACCGATGTCGACGTTCCAGTTTTCGTAGGCGCTGATCCACTTCTCGGATTTCATGGCCGCTTTGCGCACCATGGCGCCCGCTTCCATGGAAGTGTGCAGCTCGTCACCGGTGCGGTCGAGGAAGCCGGTGTTGATGAACACGACGCGCTCGCTGGCGGCCTGGATGCAGGCTTTCAGGTTGACGGTGGT
>NKIE01000276.1 GCA_002256055.1 Pseudomonas sp. PGPPP3
CAGGACGCTCCGGCAAGCCAAACAACAGACACTAATTTTGCGCACTTAACTGCACGCAACGTTGACCTGCCGGCTTACCGTCAGGCATACCGGGAATGGCCGAACTGATTGATGGCGCGATACAACAGGCGCCACACCCCACACGACACTGCATAACCCACTTCCGCTCGCGTAAAGCCGCCAGTTTACTCACAAGCACCCCAGCCTGCAGCGCCAGCGCGGGGGTGATTACCTGGGTGCAGATGTGTGCCTGCCGCGCACGCGCTGATGCACAGTCACAACCACGCTATTTAGCCGGCTTCAACCGCGCCAACAGGCTTGAAGTGTCCCAGCGCCCGCCCCCCATGGCCTGCACGTCGGCATAAAACTGATCGACCAGCGCGGTCACCGGCAACTGCGCACCGTTACGCCGCGCCTCTTCCAGCAGGATTGACAGGTCCTTGCGCATCCAGTCCACAGCAAAACCATGCCCGAACTCACCCGCCAGCATGCTGGCGTGACGATGCTCCAGCTGCCAGGACTGTGCTGCACCCTTGCTGATCACCGCCATGGCGCCCTCGGCATCCAGTCCCGCGCATTGGGCAAAGTGCAGCGCCTCGGCCAGGCCCTGCACCAAGCCGCCGATGCAAATCTGATTGACCATCTTGGTCAACTGGCCGCTGCCCGCATGGCCCATCAGGCGCACCATCTTGGCGTAGGCTTCGATGACCGGCAGTGCGCGCTCGTAGATCGCCGCTTCGCCGCCGACCATCACCGTCAACAGGCCGCTCTCAGCACCAGCCTGACCGCCGGACACCGGCGCATCGAGAAAGCCCAGCTCACGCTCAGCCGCCAATACCGCCAGCTCCCGCGCGACAGTGGCTGACGCCGTGGTGTGATCGATCAATACCGCGCCCGGCGCCATCCCGGCAAAGGCGCCATCAGCGCCCAGCACCACGCTGCGCAAATCATCATCATTGCCCACACAGGTCATCACAAACCCTGCAGCGGCCTCACGCGGGGTGGCGGCAAACTCTCCGGCAAAACGGGAAACCCAACTTTGCGCCTTGCCGGGGCTGCGGTTGTAGACACACACCTCATGGCCTTCGGCGGCCAGATGCCCGGCCATTGGATAACCCATTACGCCCAGCCCGATAAAGCTGACCTTTGCCATTTGCGTGCTCCTCGAGTGATTTTCCAGAGCCTAGCACGGCGTTTGCCGGGCCAGGCAAGCCCAGCCATACTGGCGCCATCGCTAAGGAGGGCATATGCAGCATTGGCTCGTGATTGATCTGGAGGCCACCACTGAGGAAGGTGGCTGGCCGTTGGAACAAATGGAAATCATTGAAATCGGCGCCAGCCTGGTTAATCGCCTCGGCCATGAGGTCGATCACTTTCAGCGCTTCGTGCGCCCCCAGCGGCGACCGCTATTAACAGGCTTCTGCCGCCAACTGACGCACATCAGCCAGGAGCAGATCGACAGCGCCGCACCGCTGCCCATGGTCTGGGCGCAATTCGAACGCTGGCTTGGCCATCACCAACCCCAACTGGCGGGCTGGGGCAGTTGGGGCGACTACGACCGCAAGCAGCTTGAGCAGGAATGGCAGCGCCACAACCTCAGCAGCCTGATAAGCCAAGTGCCCCACCTCAACCTCAAGCAACGCTTTGCCGAGGCCCGCCAACTGCAGCGCGCAGTAGGGCTAAAGAGCGCCCTGCAACTGGCGGGCTTGCAGTTCAATGGCCAGCAGCACCGCGCCTTGGAAGATGCCCGCAATACCGCCCGCCTGCTGCCATTGCTGCTGCCGGCATAAACCCATGCAAAGCGGATGACGCCCCGAAGCGGCTTGGGCATACTGGCCACCCTTTTTTAACCCCCTTCGAGGAATCCCCATGTTCAAGGTCAACGAGTACTTCGACGGCAGCGTCAAATCCATTGCCTTCGGCATGACTGCAGGCCCAGCCACCATCGGCGTGATGGCCGCGGGCGAATATGAATTCGGCACCAGCCAACTGGAAGTCATGCACGTGATTGCCGGCGCCCTGACCGTCAAACTGCCAGGCAGCGACAGCTGGGAAGACTTCACCAGCGGCAGCCAATTCACCGTGCCAGCCAACAGCAAGTTCCAGCTGAAAGTTACCCAGGACACCGCCTACCTCTGCGAATACCGCTGAGTCAGTCGTAGCAATAAAAAACCGGCCTTGAGCCGGTTTTTTATTGCCTGCACAACACTACTCCTGCGCCGCCTCACTGCTGAACTGCAGCTCGGCCAGCCGCGCATACAGCGGATTGCTAGCCACCAGCTCGGTGTGGGTGCCGATGGCCAGCAACGTGCCGTGATCAATGACCGCGATGCGATCAGCACTTTTCACCGTCGCCAGACGATGGGCAATCACCAGGGTGGTGCGCCCTTGCATCAGGCGCGGCAACGCCTGCTGAATCAAGTGTTCACTCTCCGCATCCAACGCGCTGGTGGCCTCGTCCAGCAGCAGGATCGGCGCATCCACCAACAGCGCCCGAGCAATTGCCAGGCGCTGACGCTGGCCACCGGAAAGTCCCAAACCGCCCTCACCCAGATGCGTCTGATAGCCCTCAGGCATGCTCATGATGAACTCGTGGGCATAGGCCGCCTTGGCGGCCGCCTCGATCTCCGCCTGAGTGGCGGCAGGATTACCGTAGCGCAGGTTGTCGGCCACACTGCCGAAAAACAGCGCCGGGTTCTGCGCCACCAGGGCGAAGCAGCGACGGATATCGTGCGGCGCCAGCTGCTGCAACGGCACACCTTCGAGCAGAATGCGCCCGCCTTGTGGGTCAAAAAAACGCAACAGCAGATCAAACAGAGTCGACTTGCCGGCGCCAGAAGGTCCCACCAGCGCCAGGGTCTCCCCGGGGTTTATCTGCAAATCGATGCCATCAATGGCCCAACGCTCCGGCCGACTAGGATAGGCGAAGCGCAGCTGTTGCAGCTCAATCCGCCCGCTGACCCGCGCAGGCAGCTGCTGCAGGCCCTCGACGGGCGGCAGGATGGCGTTTTCCGCCTGCAGTAACTCGGCGATCCGCTCGGCGGCACCGGCAGCGGCCTGTAGCTCGCCAATCACTTCGCTGATCGCACCAAAGGCCATACCGACGATCAGGCTGTAAAAAACAAAGGCTGCCAGTTCGCCGCCGCTGATGGTGCCGGCAATCACGTCCATGCCGCCGACCCAGAGCATCAAACCCACGGCGCCGAGCACCAGCACGATCACCACGGTAATCAGCCAGGCGCGCTGACGAATACGCTGACCAGCCGTAGTGAACGCCGCTTCCACGGCATTGCTGAAGTGTTGCTTGTCTTGCTCCTGGTGGTTGTAGGCCTGCACCGTCTTGATCTGACCGAGGGTTTCGCCCACGTAGCTGCCAACATCGGCCACCCGGTCCTGGGTCTGCCGCGACAACGCGCGCACCCGGCGACCGAAGATCAGGATCGGCGCCACCACCAGCGGCAGCGCCACGATCACAATGGCGGTCAGTTTTGGGTTGGTGACAAACAACAAGATGATGCCGCCGATCAGCATCAGCAGATTGCGCAGCGCCATCGACAGCGACGAGCCGATAACCGTCTGCAGCAAGGTGGTATCAGCGGTCAGGCGCGACTGAATCTCTGAACTGCGGTTGCTCTCGTAAAAGCCCGGATGCAGGTTGATCAGGTGATTAAACACACGCATGCGGATATCGGCGACAAAGCGCTCGCCGATCCACGAGACCAGATAGAAGCGCGTGAAGGTGCCCACTGCCAGGGCCAACACCAGCACGAAGAACAACCCGATCGACTGATTCAGCGCGGCCTGGGATTGCGTGGCCAGGCCCTGATCCACCAACAGACGGATGCCCTGCCCCATGGACAACGTGATAGCGGCGGTAAACATCAACGCCAGCAGCGCCCCAAGCACTTGCCAACGATAAGGCGCGACAAAGCGACGAGCCATGCGCAAAGCGCTGCGACGACGAGAAGACAAGGCGGCAGGCATAACGAGCATCCGGTAAATGGACTAGAACACCGATAATGCCCCGCAGGCTGCATGGGACGCCAGCGACATATCTAAACCGGCCGGTTTATTTATTGTCGTAAGCGTCAGCGCTCTCATGTGCAGCAGCCGCCAGGCATTCGGAAGACCAGCCCAGCGGATAAAGCATCTCTTCCTGGTAGCCGGTCCACACCCGTACGGCATCGGGAAATTCGCCATCCAATTGCGGGTCGCCGCTGTCCACCAGTAACGGCCGGCCCGCCAGGGTGGCCAGCTTGCGCTTGGTGGCAACCACTCGCAGATGCTCAAGGCCAATAGCACGCAACACCCGCGGACTGATTTGCTGGTTGCCGCGCCCGATGATGTGCCCCTGACCACCAATGGCGGTCACCAACAGGCGGCTCGGATGCGCACTGACAAGCTCATAGAGTTGCTGCTCGTTGACGTCATGGGCGAGCACCTGACCATTCTCGATCACATCCACTCCGAGCAAGGTGGTGGTCAAACCTAGATTACTGGCCAGGCCATGCAGCGTTGAGCCAGGGCCGAACACATAGCGTACGTCCGCTTCCCAACTGTCCTGCAGCCAATCCGCCAGTTCCAGCAACACCAACTCTTCCGACTCCATGCCAGCCTGTTTGACCTGCTGCATGAAGTGGCCTTCCACCGGCACCGTCAGCTCGCCGTACCAGCGCGCCGCGACTCGACTGTCACGCAGGGCTGCTTCATCGAGGTCACGTACTTCACCACTGGCCAGGCGCACCA
>NKIE01000277.1 GCA_002256055.1 Pseudomonas sp. PGPPP3
CGGCAACGCAAATCGGCGGGTATGAGAGATTGCTATAAGCACAACGGACGACTGCGGGTAGGGATTGCCCTACAAGACGAGCACAACTTCAATCGCCATTGAGGCTGGTAAGCAGTGCATTCTGCTTACCAGCCTTGCGCACACGGCGGAGTGATAGACACCTGCCCAGCACACAGATAAAACGCCAAAAAGCCATCCAGCGGATTAGCGCGATCTGTCGTCGGCATGCACCATTTCAGTCATCAACGCCGGCAGGCATAGTCACCTTGAACGGGTTACCGGTTGGGTAGAAGGTGCCGCCTGCCGAGTAATGCAGGGTGCGCAACTCATCGTCAGGAAAGTGCCAGCGTCCATTGGAGAACGCCCGCTCATCGGCGTAAGCGGCAACCACCTCGGCGACGAAAAGATCATAGCGCTGCTGCACGCCCGGCTCCTCAATCACCCGGCATTCCAGGTAAGCCAAACAACCCGGCACGATCGGCGCCTGTATGACTTTGGCGCGCTGCGGCGTGATACCGAACTGGGCGAACTTGTCCTGCGCCTGCCCGCTGCAATTACCCACGGCCAAGGTGAGCTCAGCCTGCTGGCGCCCCGGCAGATTGATCACGAACGTGCCGGAGCCTTCCAACAAGCCGCGGCTGTGGGTGTTGCGATCCAGCACCAGCGCCAGCTTTGGAGGGTCGAAATCCAACGGCATCACCCAGGAGGCAGCCATCACATTGCCGGCCCCTTCGTGCTCAAAGGTAACCAATGTGACCGGCCCGTGATTGAGTAAGCGGTAGGCCTTGGCCAGTTCTACATCGTGCAGATGATTCATGCTCGGGCTCCGTTTCAGTCGGCCAGTTCGGCGAGGAATTCGCCGACCACGCGCAGGTAGGTATCAACGTCAGCTTCAGTGTGGGCAAAGGATACCTGCGGGCCTGCGGAAATGATCGCATCCCAGATACCGCGATTGGCCATGTACACGCGGCGGCAATCAATGAACTCGACATCGATCGACAAATTGGCCACAGCCCCCGTGCGCGGTAACTCTGGGGTCAGACAGAAACCCGCCCGCGGCCCGAGCTGGAATGCCTGCCACGGCAACTGGTGGTGTTTGATCAACTGGCGCAAGCCGTCGGCCAGACGGCCGCCGAGTGTTTCAATGCGCTGATAGTTCGCCGGGGTCAGCACCTCTTCCAGGCTCGCGCGGGCGGCGGCCACCGCCAGTGCCGAGGCATACAGCGTACCGCCGGTGGCCAGCCCGACCTGGCCGGCATCGCTGTCGGTGTGCTGTTCCAGATGACGGGCAATCGCCTCAGTCATGCCATACAAAGCAAAGGCGATGCCTGAGCCCAGCCCCTTGCCGAGCACCACAAAGTCAGTCTCCAACCCCCAGGCACCCGTCAGGCCGCCATAGCCGAATTGGAAGGTATGCGCCTCGTCCAGGCACAGCAACGTGCCGTACTTGCGGGTCAATTCGCGTACGCCCTGAAGGTAGCCAGGGTCAGGCTGCACCAGGGTGCAGTTGGTCAGCGCCGGCTCGGTTAGCACCAGCGCCACTTGCTGGGTCGCGAGTACGGCTTCCAACGCGACGAGGTCATTGAAAGGCAAAATCAGGGTGTGCTCGGCGCTGCTTTTCGCCGGGCCGAACTGCTGGTGCACCACCCCTTCGGCGGTTTGGGTAACCATGGTTTCGTCGATATGGCCGTGGTAGTGACCATCGAAAATCACCAGCTTTTCGCGCCCGGTTATATGTCGAGCAATGCGCATGACCTCGGTGTTGGCACCGGAGGCCGACAAGGTGAACTGCCAGTAAGGCAAACCAACCTGCTCAGCCAGCAGGCGACTGACCTGCACCGCATCAGCGGTCGGCAGCAGAAACTGCGCACCGCGCTGCACCTGCCGACAGACCGCGTCGACGATCGGCTTGGGTGCATAGCCCATGGTCATGCTCAGGTCGGCCACATTGAAATCCAGGTAGCTGTTGCCATCCACGTCAGTGAACTGAGTGCCGCTGGCGTGCTCGATAAAAGGCGGGCTGAGGCGGTTGAGCGAAACCATCCAGGCCATCGGCACGCCTTGCGGCATATGCGCACGCCCTTCTTCACGCAAGGCTTGTGAACGAGGGGTGCGTGCGGCATAAGCGGCGTCTTCACGGGCGCGAATCTGCGCCAGCTTGGCGCGACTGAAAGGAAAATTGCGGGTTGCGGTCATGTCCGAACACTCGTGGTCTTGATAGCCTCGCAAGTTAGCCAGTCAACAGCACGCCGTGAACCTCCGGCAGCGCGGAGTCACTATGCACAAATCGATGGATAACCAAGCCGACTGGGACCTGTTCCGCTATTTTTTCGCCGTATTGCAGGCGGGCAGCCTGTCCGCCGCCGCACGGCAATTGATGACGACGCAGTCCACCGTCAGCCGGCAGATCGCCAAGCTGGAAAGTAATCTGGGGGTCAGCCTGTTCACCCGCTCCCCGGAAGGCCTGGAGCCGACGCTGGCCGCCTTGCAATTGCTCGAGCCAGTCAGCGGCATGTCGGCGGCGGTGTCGACCATGCAGCGACGTATCAGCCAACAGACCGGCGCCGGCGTGCTGCGCCTGACGGTGCCTGAAGTGCTCGGCGTCGAAGTGATAACGCCGCTGCTGGCGCCCTTCCAACAGCAACATCCGGGCGTGCAGTTGGAGCTGTCGATCGCCGAACACAATGAGGATTTACTGCGCCGCGAAGCCGATCTGGCGATCCGCATGGTCGCGCCGCAACAGGGCGCTTTGCTGGCACGCGGGCTGGGCCAGAGCCGCTTGAGCCTGTATGCCCACCGTGACTATCTGACGCAACACGGCATGCCGCTTACCCAAGCGGATTTAGCCCAGCACCGGCTGATCGGCTACGACCGCAACCTGGGCCTGCATAGCCATTGGCAGACACAGGGTTTTACCCTACCGATCGAAGCGCTGGCCTTTCGCTCTGATTGCGCCATGGCCCGCCTGGCAGCCCTGCGCAGCGGCATGGGTATCGGCTTGTGCCATGCCGCGCTGGCCCAGCGCGAGCCCGATCTGCTCGCCCTGCCGGTGGAGTTGTTCAGCTTTGAGCTGGGGGTCTGGGTAGTGATGCACAACGACCAACGCGACCAACAGAATCTGCGACAACTGTTCGACTACCTGGCCGACGCCTTGCCCGAAGTGCTGCGGCTGAAGCATTAAGCTCCAGCGTGAATGGCGGGACGCTGCCTAGAGCAGCTTGTGCTCCATGGCGTAGCGCACCAGATCGGCCATCGAGGTGACGTTCATCTTCTGCATCAGCCGCGCTTTATGGGTGCTGATGGTCTTGTTACTGAGGGCCAGTTGCTGGGCAATGTCGTTGACGCTGGCGCCCTGCACCAGGCGCTCGAACACCGAGAACTCGCGCTCGGACAACAATGCATGGGCCGGCCGCGCATCGGTCAGCCCGACCTCGAAGACCATACGGTCGGCCAGTTCCGGGTCGATATAGCGCCCGCCGCCGGCGACCTTGCGAATCGCCAGCAACAGCAGCGCCGGGTCGCTGTCCTTGGTGGCATAGCCGGCGGCACCGACCTTGAGGGCGCGGGCGGCCATCTGCGCCTCATCGTGCATGGATAACACCAGGATGGCCGGCGGATTGTTCAACGCGCGAATCCGCGGAATCGCCTCGAGGCCATTCACCCCAGGCATCGAGATATCCAGCAGCACCACGTCGCAAGGCAGGTGACGCAGGGTCTCGAGTAATTGCTCGCCGTTGCAGGCCTCACCCACCACTTGCAGGTCCTTGGCCAGGCCGATGAGCTGCTTGATGCCCTCGCGGACGATGGTGTGGTCTTCCGCCACCAGTACTCGAATCACGCTGCTGCCTCCATATTCATTCCAGGCCTATTCTAGGGGGATGCGCACGCTGAGGGTGGTGCCCTCGCCCAGGCGACTGTCCAGGTGCAACTCACCGCCGAGCATCAACACCCGCTCGCGCATGCCGACCAAACCAAAGGAGCTGGGCCGACCCGTGGGGGCGACAAAACCACAGCCATCGTCGCTGATGGTCAGGCACAGCCAGCCGGCGTCCAGGGTTAGGTTGAGCTCAACAGTATGCGCCTGGGCGTGGCGCAGCACATTGGTTAGCGCCTCCTGGAGAATCCGAAACAGACCGATCGCTTTGTCGTCCGCCAGGGCCGGCAAGTTATCCGGCACCTGCACCAGACAAGGGATCTGCGTGCGCGCTTCGAAGCGCTGGGCCTGCCATTCGATCGCCGAACTGATGCCGGCGTCGAGAATCGGCGGGCGCAGGGCCGTGGCCACATCACGCACCAGTTGAAACAGGTTGGCGATCAGCCGCTTCATGCTGTTCAGGCGTTCCTGCAAGCCGGCATCCAGCTCACCGAAAGCCAGCTCGCACATCGAGGTTTCCAACTTGAGCACGGTCAGCACCTGGCCCAGTTCGTCATGCACTTCACGGGCGATGCGGGCTTTCTCTTCTTCACGCACGCTTTCCAGGTGCGCCGACAACTCTCGCAGTTGGCCCCGTGATTCACTCAGCGCCAGTTCAATGCGCTTGCTCTCGCTGATGTCCCAGACGATCCCATCCCAGACCACCAGGCCATCCTGCAGGCGGCGGGCGATGGCTTTGATATCGGCCCAACGCTGTTCGCCCTCGCAGGTCAGGATGCGTCCCTGCCAGTGCCAGTCGCGGTCGGCCTCCAGCGCTGCGGCCTGGCTATGGTTGTAACCGTCCAGGTCCTCCGTATGCACC
>NKIE01000278.1 GCA_002256055.1 Pseudomonas sp. PGPPP3
GATGCTAACGGTGCCATCTTGCTCTGTGAGCAAGCGCGCCAATTCAAGAATACCTTTGCGCGGCACAATCACCTGATGCTTGTCGGCCTGTTCAATGCCGGCTTCCATGGAGCACATGGCCAAGCGGTGACCATCGGTGGCGACGGCGCGCAGGACGTTCGAGCTGACTTCCAGCAGCATACCGTTGAGGTAATAACGCACGTCTTGCTGGGCCATGGCAAAGCTGGTGCGCTCGATCAAACGACGCAGCTTGCTCTGTACCAAAGTAAAGGTCAGCGAACCCTGGCCATCTTCTACAGACGGGAAATCGTTGGCCGGTAGAGTCGACAGGGTAAAACGGCTGCGGCCAGCCTTGACGATCAGCTTCTGCTCATCGACACGAATATCGATCATCGCGTCGCTCGGCAGGCTCTTGCAGATGTCCATCAGCTTGCGCGCCGGCACGGTAATTTCACCAGGCTCGGCAGCATCTTCAAGGGTAACGCGACCAACCAGCTCAACCTCAAGGTCGGTACCGGTGAGGGACAACTGCTGGCCTTCCACCACCAGCAACACATTAGAGAGCACCGGCAGGGTTTGCCGACGCTCGACCACGCCAGCAACCAGTTGCAGCGGTTTCAACAGAGCTTCGCGTTGAATAGTGAAATGCATGGTCTAGTCCCTTCCCTCGTGGGGCTGCAAGTGGATATCAGGTAGTCAGCGTACGCAGCAGGTTCTTATAGTCTTCACGGATGTCCGCATCGGACTCGCGCAGTTCAGCAATCTTACGACAGGCGTGCAACACGGTGGTGTGGTCTCTGCCACCAAAGGCATCGCCAATTTCCGGCAAGCTGTGATTGGTCAGCTCTTTCGACAGCGCCATAGCGACCTGCCGTGGCCGCGCCACCGAACGCGACCTACGCTTGGAGAGCAGGTCGGAAATTTTGATTTTGTAGTATTCGGCGGTGGTGCGCTGAATGTTGTCGATGCTGACCAGCTTGTCCTGCAGTGCCAGCAGGTCTTTCAGCGACTCACGAATCAACTCGATGGTGATGTCGCGGCCCATAAAGTGCGAATGGGCAATCACTCGCTTAAGCGCACCTTCCAATTCGCGCACGTTGGAACGAATACGCTGGGCAATAAAGAAGGCAGCATCATGAGGCAGATCGACTTTGGCCTGATCGGCCTTTTTCATCAAAATCGCCACCCGTGTTTCCAACTCCGGCGGCTCAACAGCGACCGTCAGGCCCCAACCGAAGCGGGACTTGAGGCGCTCTTCCAGGCCTTCAATTTCCTTGGGGTAGCGGTCGCTGGTGAGAATCACCTGCTGACCACCTTCTAGCAAGGCGTTGAAGGTATGGAAAAATTCTTCCTGGGAGCGCTCTTTCTTGGCGAAGAACTGAATGTCATCGATCAGCAACGCATCCACGGAACGGTAAAAGCGCTTGAACTCGTTGATCGCGTTCAGCTGCAGGGCCTTGACCATGTCCGCCACAAAACGCTCGGAATGCAGGTAAACCACCTTGGCATTCGGGTTTTTCTTCAGCAGATGATTACCCACCGCATGCATCAAGTGGGTTTTACCCAAGCCCACACCGCCATACAGGAACAGCGGGTTGTAACCATGCTTGGGGTTATCGGCCACCTGCCAAGCTGCCGCTCGGGCCAACTGGTTGGATTTACCTTCGACAAAATTTTCGAAGGTAAATGTGCGGTTCAGATAACTGGTGTGCTTCAGCCCGCCTTCGACCTGCACCGAACGCTCGGTACGAGGGGCTTGGACCGGTGCATTGGCGCCACTCATGGGGTCAAAGCTAACGCGCGACGGCTCATTACTGGCCGCCGGGGCGGTGGGCGCGCTGCTAGGCGTAGGTACCGCACTTGGAGTAGCCACCTGGTTGATGACGGGCGCGGCTGGCGTTGCGGCTCGGGCGGTAGCACTGCGCTTGCTGCCTATTAATAAGGACAGCGCAGGGGGCATGCCGCTGCTGCGCTCACAGAGCAACTCCAACAGGCGACTCAGGTACTTCTCATTAACCCAGTCGAGGACAAATCGATTGGGGGCATACACACGCAGCTCATCGCCTTCAGCTTCGATTTGAAGTGGACGGATCCAGGTATTGAATTGTTGGGCAGGCAGTTCGTCGCGTAGAAGATCCACGCACTGCTGCCAGAGTTCCATGGACACGAAGATCCCCTAAAGTCGCCGGACGACAGAGCAAAAAACAGCCGCAATTGTACCGATCGACCGCAAGGTTATCCACAAGAAGCGACACGAATGAGCAAGTAAAAACAAGCAGTTGGGAAAAGAGCAGATCAACGAATAACCGACAGGAGGTCTGTGGATAACCATACCTAAACCCCCACTCAAAGGCTTGGGATAAGCCATGGGATAACCTGCCTGTGGACAAGTAGCGATTCTATCCCCAGCTTGTGCGCGGCTAAACCACAGGTAGAGCACGGCTTGCTGACAACCTTCAGTATCGCTGCAGACCTTGCAGAATATGGGCTGTAGGCGGTTATCCACAGAAAACACGCTGTGTAAGAGTAATAAACATCACTAAAAAGCTTTAAATATCTTTCCTTTTTATATTCTTACTAGACAGAAACCTCTGGTTGGAAATTGACCTGAGGCCTCAGCTTCTCTAGAATTGCCGGTCTCTTTAAACGGGGGCCATTCCGGCCCGTAGTCGACCACCAGGTAACGCACCATGAAACGCACTTTCCAACCAAGCACTATCAAGCGCGCTCGCACCCACGGTTTCCGTGCCCGTATGGCCACCAAGAACGGCCGTGCCGTTCTGTCGCGTCGCCGTGCCAAAGGCCGTAAGCGTCTGGCAGTCTGATAAGCCCGGAACGGGTGGTGAGTCGAGACTTCTGTCGGGAAAAGCGCCTGCTGACTCCCCGACACTTCAAGGCAGTCTTCGACTCCCCCTCCGGCAAAGTTCCAGGTAAAAACGTTCTGCTTCTCGCCCGTGACAACGGCCTCGATCACCCCCGCCTGGGTCTGGTGATTGGCAAGAAGAGCGTCAAGCTCTCCGTTGAACGCAATCGCCTCAAACGTCAGATTCGTGAATCCTACCGATTGAACCAAGAGGTTCTGAACGGCTGGGATATTGTGATTGTGGCGCGCAAAGGCATAGCTGATCTGGATAACCCCGAACTTGCTCAGCAATTCGGCAAACTCTGGAAACGCTTGGCGCGCAGCAAGTCTCGTTCTGAGAACAATGTCGAAACTGGGGTAGCCGACAGTCCCCATGCGTAAACTGGCCCTCGCCTCGATCCGGTTTTACCGCTACGCCATCAGTCCATTGATGGCCAGCCACTGTCGCTTCTATCCCAGTTGTTCTTGCTACGCGTATGAAGCCATTGAACAACATGGTTTCATGCACGGCGGCTGGTTGGCGGCACGCCGGCTAGGTCGCTGTCACCCGTGGAACCCCGGTGGATATGATCCGGTTCCGCTTGCTGAACATCCCCGTCCCTCTTCGTTGGCCGAGTAATCATGAAAATTCATCGCTCGATCCCGATCGTCGCCCTGGCAATCGTGTCCTACCTGATGGTTCTTCAGTGGAACGAGGACTACGGCCAGGCTGAACTGCCCGCGCCGGTTGCCGCGATCACTTCTCCTTCAGATCTGCCTGAAACGTCGACGCCTGCCGCGGTCAGCGATGACGTGCCAACCGCAGTCAGCACCACTGGTGATACGGTCAGCAACACCGTTGCTGCCGTCAGCGACAAGCTGATTCGGGTGCTGACAGATGTGTTTGATCTGGCGATTGATCCGCTAGGCGGCGATATTGTGCAGCTCAAGCTGCCGCTGTTTCCGCGTCGTCAGGATCGTCCAGACGTACCGTTCCAGTTGTTCAACAACGATGCCAACCAGTTGTATCTGGCTCAAAGTGGCCTGACCGGCAGTAACGGACCGGACGCCCGCGCCAATGGTCGGCCGCTGTATAGCGCCAGCCAGAGCAGCTACAAGCTGGCAGATGGTCAAGACGAACTGGTGGTTGAGCTGAAGTTCAGCGAAGCCGGGGTTAATTACGTCAAGCGCTTCAGCTTCAAGCGTGGCATCTACGATCTGGCAGTGAGTTATCGCATCGATAACCAGAGCAGCCAGCCGTGGAGCGGTAACCTGTTTGCCCAACTGAAGCGTGATGCCAGTGCCGACCCATCGTCGAGCACAGCCACTGGTTCTGCCACCTACCTGGGTGCAGCCTTGTGGACTGCGGAAAAGCCTTACACCAAGGTTTCCATGTCCGATATGGACAAAGGGCCACTGAAAGAAAATGTGCAGGGCGGCTGGGTAGCCTGGCTACAGCACTACTTCGTGACGGCCTGGATTCCGGCGAAAGACACCGCCAACACCGTGCAAACCCGTAAAGACAGCCAGGGTAACTACATCATCGGTTTTACCGGCCCGGCCTTGAATGTGCCCGCCGGTGCCAGCGCCGAAACCAACGCTACCTTGTATGCCGGTCCGAAAACCCAGAAGAACCTTTTGGCTCTGTCTCCAGGTCTAGACCTGACGGTTGACTACGGTATGCTGTGGTTTATTGCCCAGCCGATTTTCTGGTTGCTGGAACATATCCACAACCTGCTGGGTAACTGGGGTTGGTCGATCATCTGCCTGACCATCGTGATCAAGTTGGCGTTCTTCCCGTTGTCGGCCGCCAGCTACAAGTCGATGGCGCGTATGCGTTCCGTGGCTCCGAAACTGGCTGCGCTGAAGAACAATTCGGCGATGACCGGCAG
>NKIE01000279.1 GCA_002256055.1 Pseudomonas sp. PGPPP3
ATCGTCAAGCCGCAACTGCGAACCGTCAAAGGCGTTACCGAGATCAATACCATTGGCGGCTACGCCAAGGAGTTCCAGGTTTCCCCCATGCCGGAGCGCCTGGTCGCTTATGGTCTCAGTTTGCAGGACATTGTCATTGCGCTGGAAAGCAACAATGCCAACGTCGGTGCGGGCTATATCGAGCGCAACGGCGAGCAGTATCTGATCCGCGCGCCGGGACAGTTAGGATCTGTCGCGGACATCGCCAACATCATCATCAAGAGTACCGATGGTGCGCCTGTGCGCATCGGTGATGTGGCCGAGGTTGGCTTGGGTAAAGAGTTGCGTACCGGTGCTGCCACCGAAAACGGTCAGGAAGTGGTTCTCGGTACGGCATTCATGTTGATTGGTGAGAACAGTCGTTATGTATCGCAGGCGGTTGACCAACGTCTGCAAGAGATCAATCGCAACCTGCCCAAAGGGGTTATGGCGAAGACCGTCTATGACCGTACCGTGTTGGTCGACAAGGCCATCAACACGGTGAAGAAGAACCTGATCGAAGGGGCTCTGCTGGTCATCGCGATATTGTTTCTGTTCTTGGGCAATATTCGTGCTGCCCTCATCACCGCAATGGTAATCCCGTTGTCGATGCTGTTTACCTTCACGGGCATGGTCAGCAACAAGGTCAGTGCGAACTTGATGAGCCTCGGCGCCCTCGACTTCGGCATCATCATCGATGGTGCCGTGGTGATCGTTGAGAACTGCGTGCGCCGTCTGGCCCATGCTCAAGCCGCAGCAGGCCGTACGCTGACCCGTAACGAGCGCTTTCATGAAGTGTTCGCGGCCTCGAAGGAGGCGCGTCGTCCGCTCCTGTTCGGTCAACTGATCATCATGGTGGTATACCTGCCGATCTTTGCGCTGACCGGTGTGGAAGGAAAGATGTTCCATCCGATGGCATTCACCGTGGTAACTGCCTTGCTCGGGGCCATGATTCTCTCGGTAACCTTCGTTCCGGCGGCGGTTGCGCTGTTCCTCAATGGCAACGTCAGCGAGAAAGAAAACCGCTTGATGACCTGGCTCAAACACGGCTACGCGCCGCTGCTGGATTGGGTCATGGTCAGTAAACCACTGGTGCTAACCATCGCTGCAGTCATCATGGTGCTGTCGGGCTTGGCTGCTTCACGGCTAGGCAGTGAGTTCGTACCCAGCCTAGATGAAGGCGATATTGCGCTGCATGCCATGCGCATTCCAGGCACTAGCCTCTCGCAAGCGATTGATATGCAAGTGCAGCTCGAGCAGCGGATCAAATCCTTTGCAGAGGTCGAGACCGTGTTCGCCAAGTTGGGCACCGCTGAAATCGCGACAGACCCAATGCCGCCGAACGTGGCGGACAACGTTGTCATGCTCAAACCGCGCGATCAGTGGCCCAACCCTGAGCGCAGCAAAGCCGATCTAATTGCGGCGATGCAAGAAGCTGTCGAACAGGTTCCCGGTAACAACTACGAGTTTACCCAGCCCATCCAGATGCGCTTCAACGAGCTGATTTCCGGCGTGCGCAGTGACGTCGCAGTGAAAGTGTTTGGCGATGATATGGAGGTAATGAACGAGACCGCCGCGAAAATTGCTGAGGCGTTAGAGGGGATTGCGGGGGCCGCGGATGTGAAAGTTGAGCAGACAACAGGGCTGCCGATGCTCAGCGTGCAAATCGACCGAGAGAAAGCCGCACGGTTTGGTTTGAATGTCTCGCAGATTCAGGACGCCGTTTCCACCGCCGTTGGTGGGCGCGAGGCGGGCGCGCTGTTTGAAGGCGATCGACGTTTCGATATCCAGGTTCGCCTGGCGGACGAGTGGCGCAATGACGTCGATAAAATCCAGCAGCTTCCGATTCGCCTGGCCAATGCTGATGGCCAGGATGGCGCGGGGTTTGTGCGCTTGGCAGATGTCGCGAGTGTGGTGTCCGCACCAGGCCCGAACCAGATCAGCCGTGAAAGTGGTAAACGCCGCGTGGTAGTTACCGCCAACGTCCGCGGCCGCGATATCGGCTCTTTTGTCGCCGAGGCCGAGAGCAAGATCGCTCAGGCAGTAAGCGTCCCGACAGGTTACTGGACGACTTGGGGCGGTACCTTCGAGCAGCTTCAGTCGGCGGCCAAGCGCCTGCAAATCGTCGTACCGGTATCGCTGCTATTGGTATTCATGCTGCTGTTTATGATGTTCGGCAATGTCAAAGATGGCCTGCTGGTATTCACTGGCGTGCCCTTCGCACTGACAGGCGGGGTCATGGCCTTGTGGCTGCGCGATATTCCGCTCTCGATCTCGGCAGGGGTGGGCTTTATTGCATTGTCGGGTGTGGCGGTACTCAATGGCCTGGTCATGATTTCCTTCATTCGCAGTTTGCGCGAAAACGGTATGGGGCTGGACGAGGCCATTCGCGAGGGCGCCTTGACGCGCCTGCGACCGGTACTCATGACTGCCCTGGTGGCGTCCTTGGGTTTCATTCCAATGGCCACGGCCATCGGTACAGGTGCAGAGGTTCAACGGCCTCTGGCGACGGTTGTGATTAGCGGAATTCTGTCCTCAACAGCGCTGACGCTGCTAGTACTGCCATTGCTCTACCGCCTGGCTCATCGCCCGCGCTAAGTTCACAGCGTTATTGAAAAGCCCAGCTCTTGAGCGGGGCTTTTTGCTTACCGTAAATACCGCTCAATGTAAGCAGTGACTGCGCTTATGACGTCCTCAGTGACATTGCACGCTAACTGAGAACCGGCACTGTTCGGATGTAGACAAACTGCCCATCAACTCAACCAGCGTCTGTGTATGCCCCCCGCAACTGCAAGCCCACGTATTTCTTCAGGCAATGCTAGAGCTAGTGGAAGAACCAATAACGAGTGACGTGTTGAGCTACTGATGGTTACCGCTATCGCCGTCGAGGAGGGGGCACTTGAGGTGAGTGTGCCCATTAGGGGAGGGCAAAAGCATAAACCGGGATTAGCGGTAAAGCGGGTCAATATCACTTACTTTCGGCAAGATTTGCGACCCAACTACCGCAATGAAAACTGCCGCCATCGCAGGGACGGGCACCCATGCCCATATGGCGTTCCCGCTACATACGACCCGCGGGCGCTTAGCCAAGGCAGCTTTAACCACCGTGCACAACACAGGCGCAACAATCAGAGCGAGAAAAACCTCATCCAAAGTGGCTGTCGAGATAATGACTTCGAAACGCTGATTGAATGGTTTGTTGCTGATATGAATTACTTGCAGAAGAGCAGGGCAGTTGTCTTGCTTGGAGATTTATAATCTAAATGAAGCTTGTGGACTGTTAATGATTGAATAAAAAAGCGCCCCGAAGGGCGCTTAGGGTACACCTCTTTCCAAAGGAGCCGGGGAGCTTCTAGAGGTGGACATCGTTCGAAAGTAAGCGGTTAGTCAGCCGTGACTTGTTTATAAGTGTCGGTGTCGATCCGATCTTGACTGGTGGACTTAACCTTTAACTCGCCCGCTGATTTTGCGGTGGGCTCACTTCCATGAATTCGCTTTTGATCTGCTCTGAACTTTTCATTCATTTTAATTGAGCGCTCAGCGCCGTCAGCTGCATAAATCTGTGTAGCGCCAATAAGAAGAACCGACCCGATAACTATGGATTTCAACATCTTCATAAAGCAGACCTCATAAAATTCAATTAATGGCATGTCTAGACTTGTGGGTGACATCTGCAAGTTCGGATGAATATTACGGGGATGAAGCTAACAGCAGCGTGAGTTCAACATTACATTCTTGAAATCTAATTGCGGCCGCTCTTGTGTTGCTGAGCGGGCAGGGCTTTTAAAACCTGCCCCCCAGCCATTTTTAGAGCACGCTCAGTGGGTATTCGACGATCAGACGAACCTCATCCAGATCCGACTCATAATCCGTCGCACGGGTATTCATCTGGCGAACGCGGAAGGACACGTCTTTCAGCGAACCAGCTTGTACGACGTACTTAGCTTCGATGTTGCGCTCCCAGCGCTTCTGGTCGCTCAGCGGATTGCCATCGGCATCACGACGCATATACACATTGTTGGCGTTGGAGTAATCAGCGTCCGTACCCAAGGCATAACGCGTCATGAAGGAGAGGCCAGGAACGCCATAGCTGGTCATATCCAGGTCGTAGCGCAGCATCCAGGATTTCTCTTTCGGCGAGTTGAAATCGCTGTAATGGATGGAGTTATCCAGGAAGATGGAGTCAGACTGGCGCAGGTAGTCGAAATCGTCGTCGCCGTTGTTGCGCTGGTGCGACAGGGCAACGCTGTGTGCACCGAACTGCACGCCCACTTTGCCACTGTAGATGTCGTTATCGAACTCGCCCAGTAGCTGTTGGCCGTCATCGACAGCTTTGTAATAGTTCAAGCCACCGAACAAGGAAACGCTGTCTGTCAGCGGGTAGGTGAAGGATGTGCCGGCATAGTGCTGTTTCCAGGCATCCTTGAGTTGGCTGCTATAGAGGCTAACGCTCAGGTTGTCGTTCAGTGAATAATCACCACCGAAATAGGCAACCCATGGCGATGCGACGGAGCCTGCATAGAAGGTCGCAAACTCATCACGCATGGTGCTAACTTGCGGTTGGCTCATTGCGTGCAAGCGGCCGCCCTGAAGGGTCAAACCATCAAAACTGGTGTTCTCAACCGTAACGCCGCGAAAGCTTTCCGGCAGCAGGCGG
>NKIE01000280.1 GCA_002256055.1 Pseudomonas sp. PGPPP3
AGGAACTCGGTGATCGCGCCGTACAGGCCACCGAGGGAGTCCGGATCGAAGAACTCCTTGATCTTGTGGATCTTGCCGTTCTCGCCGTAGCCGAAGAAGGTGGTGGCGTACTCACCCTTGCCGTCGATGCCGAGGATCGCGGTTTTTTCCTTGAAGCCCGAGCAGTGATAGGCACTGGAAGCGTGAGCCAGGTGATGCTCGACCGCTTCGATTTTGACCTTTTTCAGGTCGAAACCCAGCTGCTCCAGGCACCAGTTGATCTTGGTGCGATAGCGCTTGTAGCGGCGATTGCCCATCAGGATCGCATCGAGGGCGCGATCCGGCGCGTACCAGTAACGCTTGGCGTAGTGCCAGCGGGCCTTGTCGAAGATGCTGATCGGCGCGAACGGGATCGCTACCACATCAACATCGCTCGGCTTGATCCCAGCTTGTTCCAGGCAGAACTTGGCCGACTCGTAGGGCATGCGGTGTTTGGCATGCTTGTCGCGCACGAAGCGCTCTTCTTCTGCTGCGGCAATCAGCTTGCCGTCAATGTACAGGGCCGCAGAAGGGTCATGGCTCAAGGCGCCGGACAGGCCGAGGATGGTCAATGCCACAGGTGTTAGCCTCTTTCAGGGCAGGTGCCGGGCACCTGCGGTAAGCGTTGGTCGAGCAGCTTGAACAGCCTGGAGTCGGCTGGCCAGTTGCGCAAAAATCGTGCACGGTCGCGCTCGTAGGCGCGGGCAAAACTGCGGTCACTGTGGTGCTGACGCATGGCGTCCAGATCGATCAGTGACCAGCGGCCGTTGTCCCAGAAGACGTTATAACCCTTGAGGTCGCCATGGCTGATGCGCTCGCGCAACAACGCGGCAAACAGTCCATCCAGCGCCTGCAACTCCGCTTCTGGCGGCCCTTCCAGCCCGGATGACAGATCAAGATAGGGCTGGAAGCGGGCGATTATATCGTGCCCAGGCAGATATTCGGTAATCAGCAACGCCGGGCCGCGTAACCAGCACCAGCGCCGCTCCAGCACCGCCAGTGGCTGCGGCGTGGCGATGCCCAGCAGACTCAGGCGATGGCCCTCGCGCCAGCTATGCCAGGCGCGGCTCGGGCGCCAGAAACGCTTGCACCAGTGGGCAACGTTTTTGATGTTGTAGCGTTTAACCAGCAGCGGCTGACCGTTGAGTTCAACACGCGCCACGGTGGCCGCACCGCCGCCCTTGAAGCGATGACCGCTGGCGATAAAAGCCTCCGGCGCCGCCAGCAACGGCTGCAACTCGGCCTCACGGTCACGGCGCACCACCCGCAGGCCAAAGGCACCGATCTTGGCGCTGAACAGGCTGCAATCGCGGCCGATTTTCTTCAGGTAGTCGCGCAGGCGCCAGCGCCGCACCTTGGCCACTTCCTTGAGTAACGCCTCAAGGGGCAAGCCATGGGCACTATTGGCCAGCAGGTAGTGGATCAACACCTCCTCCAGCGGCTCCTCGCCCATCGGCGGTAATTGGGCGAACAGCACACCGAGGTTTTCCAGCACCTTGTCTTGGCTAAGCGGCTGACCGGGAACCTGCCCATGCACGCCGCCGCCATCAATCAGAAACAGCTGGCCGTCACGCTGCAGCAGGTTGTCCAAGTGCAGGTCAGCCTGCCACAGACCGCGTCCATGCAACTGGCCGATCACCCCCAGAGCGCTGGCCAGCAACACCTGGCGCGGGGCATTCAGCTCATCGCCAACGCCCTGTTCGGCCCAGGCGACGGCCAGGCTTTGGGCGCCGTCGAGGTAGTCGAACAACAGCCAACCGCCGCCGTCCTGTTGGCCGTCAGCCAGCAGTTGCGGAGTGTTCAGGCCTTGCTCAGCAAGCAGACGCGCACCCTGCACTTCACGCTGAAAATGCCGCGCAGCCTTGCTGCCCACCAGCAACTTGGCCAGCACCGCACGGCCACGCCAGGTCGCCCGACCGACATAACGCTGACCGGGCAACACCCGCAGCAGACTGTGCAGCTCCAGACGCTCGCCATCCGCCAGTTCGATCAGCAGCGGTAACGCCGGCGCGCGCCCGGCGCGGGCCAGTTCAGCGAGGTTCAACGGCGCGCCTCCTTGTTGCGCTGCCGGGCATCCAGGCGCTGGCGCCAAGCCGGCACCCCCACGCCCGAGCCGACATAAGCGAGCAGCAAGGTGCTGACTTCCGCCTCACTCCACGCCCCGGCGCGGCGCAGCAGCGGCTCCAGATCCTTGATCCGGTCACGCTTGCCGAACCACAGCCCGCGAGTCTTCTCCAGATCGATCAGCTGCGCGTGAAAGCCATCGGCCTCTTCGCGCAGAAAAATATGCTTGGGATAGAAGCAGCCATGCACCTGCCGCGCCTCGTGCAGGCGCCGGGCCAACTCGCCACAGGCCTGCACAATGGCCAGGCGCTGGGCGGCAGGATGGGATTCCCAACCCTGCAGCCAGCTGTCGAGGTCACGCCAACCATCCAGGGCACGAGTCAGCAGGATCGCGCATTGTTTGCCGGCCAGCCGGCGCTGGGCAAAAAACGCCGCCTGCAAGGCCGGAATGCCGAGCTGACGGTAGCGTTCAATGTTGCGCAGTTCGCGGGCGAAGGTCGGCTCGCCCAACGGATGACGCAGGCTGCGGGTCAGGTGATTGCTCTGCCGCTTGAGGTAATAGGCGTGCTCGCCCAACTGCAGGCGTGACACCGTGCTGTAGCCACCGCGCTCGGTATTGGGCTCGTCCACCGCCTCCAACTCCAGCGCCCACAGGGCTTCGAAGCTGTCCAACTGGTGAGCGGCGAGAATCGCGCGATCCTCGGCGGCGATAAAATCACTCATTCGCGGCCCTCGAAAAAACCGATGATCTTGCGTAATCGTTGCTTGTCCGAAGTATTCAAACGCTGCCGACCGCGGTACTGCAGGTAAAAGCGCAGGCGCTGGGTGCACGACAGGTGCTGCTTGGCCACTTTATCCAGGCAGGCGAGGTCCTTGATGATCCGGTAGCGCAGGGCTGGCCCCCACCAAAAGCTGCCGGACGGACAGTCGATCAGAAACAGCTCGGCCGCCGGGTTGACCAGCAGGTTGCGCCACTTCAGATCGTTATGGGTGAAGTGCTGGTCGTGCAGGGTTCGGGTGGCCCGCGCCAGTTGCTGGCTGATGCCGGCAACCCAGTACCGGTCAGCCAGACGCGAATCACCGCGTTGGGCCAGCACGGCCAGGTCCTCGGTGCCCTGCAGATCACGGGTGATCAGCGCGCCACGGACAAAAGCCCCCAGGTTGCGTTCCAGGCCATAGGCCACGATCGGCGCAGTAGCGATGCCCCACTTGGCGAAATATTTGAGGTTCTGCCATTCAGCTTTAACTCGCGGCCGCCCCAGGTAGCGGCGCAACCCCTTGCCCGCGCCCCAATAGCGTTTGACGTAATAACGCACGCCGGCGCGTTCGATGCGGATCACTTCGGACAGCGGGTCCTTGGTGATGCGCTCGCCCTGCAGGGCGAACACCGCGTCCAGGCTGCCAAAATCCGCAGCCAGCGCGGCAAAGGCCGGGTCCAGGGTCCAGCCAGCCATCAGAGCGCATCCCCGTAGCGCTGCTTGCGGGCGTACAACTTAGCTGCTTTGGCTTCCAGCCAGGCCAGCAGCCGCGCTTCGTTACGCAGGACCTGGCGCAACGGCAGTTGAAAATAACCACGCAGAAAACGCAGCTTGTCGCGCTGGGTCAGGCCGATATCCAGCGCCGAGAAATACAGCGCGGCCAGGTCCTTGTCGCGCCAGCGACGGGTGATGCGGGCGCGGGTCTGGGCGCGGTGCAGATCGATCACCGACAGGCGGAAATCTTCCGCCGTCACCGGTTTATCGGTGTGCAGCAGGAAGTGGCAGATATAGCAGTCACGGTGATTGACCCCGGCGCGGTGCATGCCGCCGACCATCGTCGCCACCTCGCTAATCAACGCACGCTTGAGCTTGACCGGCGGCGGTTGCTTGACCCAGTCGAGGCTGAAGTCTTCCAGACTGATGGTCGGCGCCAGCTCTTCGGTGACGATAAAGGAATGCTGCTGCGCCGGATTGCTGCCGCGGGCGCCGAAGGCCACGGCCGTCATGGTCGCTACGCCGACCTCGGTCAGACGCTCGATCGCCAATAATTCTTGGGTCGCGCCGAGCACCGGCAGCTTGGCGGTGAGCAGATTTTTGACGATTTCACCCCAGCCAATACCGCGGTGTATCTTGACGAAATAACCGCGCCCATCGACCTCGGTGCGCAGCGTGCGCCGGCCTTCCAGCTCGCGGTAAACCACACCCTGCAATGTCTCAACGGCGACAAAAGGATCGCGCCCAGCCCACAGGGATTTGAACGGTTCGCTCAACAGCAGCTTCATGGACGGTCCGCCAGAATCACATCGGCCGCGTGCTGCGGCATGGAATACAGGTCCGCCGAATCGGCGAACGCCAGGCCATTACGACCCCACTGGGCGCGGCCAGCGTCATCGGCGAGCATCGCCGCCAGCTGCTGATTCAGCTCAGCCTGGGCAAACGGCTCGCTCAACACCCGACCGCAATCGGCCTCGGCAATGTAGTGGGCATAGCCGCACACGGCGCTGACCAGCACCGGCAGCCCAGCCACCAGCGCCTCCAACAGCACGGTGCCGGTGTTCTCGTTGTAGGCCGGATGGATCAGCAGCTCCGCACCCACCAGGAAGCGCGGA
>NKIE01000281.1 GCA_002256055.1 Pseudomonas sp. PGPPP3
GCCTGTACCTGGCCGTGGCCCAGGTCCTGGCTTATGTCTACCAACTCAAGCAGTTCCGCTCCGGCAAGGGCAAGCGCCCCGGGCCGCTGCCTGATTTGCCGATTCCGCCGGACTTGCGCCGTGATGAGTAACGCCTGCGTGACCTTGGGCGACCCCTCGCGTCGGGTTATTTTATCTTTGCCCTCAACTGCTTGAGCAAGTTGGACGGGTTCTTGCACTAGCCAGCTCATCGACGCTTCGCGCGTCAAAAGATTGAATTGGCTGGAGTAAGGCAGTGGCAGTGGACCGCACGCAAATGATCGGCAACGTGCGCAGCAACCTTTCAGGTCTGCGCGGGGGCAATCTCGGCATTCCGCTGATGTTGCTGGTCATGCTCGCCATGGTCATGTTGCCGATTCCGCCGTTTCTCCTTGATGTGCTGTTCACCTTCAGCTTCGCCCTGTCGATTGTGGTGTTGCTGGTCAGTTTCTTCGCCCTACGTCCCCTCGACTTTGCCGTGTTCCCCACCATTCTGCTGGCGGCTACCTTGTTGCGCCTGGCGCTCAACGTAGCCTCCACGCGGGTGGTGCTGTTGCACGGGCAGGATGGCCATGCGGCCGCAGGGCAGGTGATTCAGGCGTTTGGTGAGGTGGTGATCGGCGGCAACTACGTCGTCGGTATCGTGGTGTTCGCGATCCTGATGATCATCAACTTTGTGGTGGTCACTAAGGGCGCCGGGCGGATTTCCGAGGTCAGTGCGCGTTTCACCCTGGATGCTATGCCGGGCAAGCAGATGGCGATCGATGCCGATCTTAATGCCGGCCTGATTGAGCAGGCTGAAGCCAAGCGTCGTCGCTCTGAAGTGTCCCAAGAGGCTGATTTCTACGGCTCCATGGACGGTGCCAGCAAGTTCGTGCGCGGCGATGCGATCGCCGGCCTGATGATTCTGTTTATTAACCTCATTGGTGGCATTGCCATCGGTGTGTTTCAGCATGATCTGGCGTTTGCCGAGGCTGGCAAGATATACACCCTGCTGACCATTGGTGACGGTTTGGTGGCGCAAATCCCATCGCTGCTGCTGTCCACTGCGGCGGCGATCATGGTAACGCGGGTTTCCAGCTCGGAAGACATGGGTACCCAGGTTAATCGGCAGATGTTTGCCTCGCCGCGCGCGCTGGCCGTGGCAGCGGCGATCATGATTGCCATGGGGCTGGTGCCAGGCATGCCGCACATTCCCTTTATTAGCCTCGGTCTGGTGGCTGCCGGCGGTGCCTACTGGATTGCCAACAAGCAGCGTCAGGTCAAGGAAGAGGCGGTGCAGGAAGTCCAGCGCCAGCAGGAGTTGTTGCCGGCTCAGCGTGCTCAGGAAACCAAGGAGTTGGGTTGGGATGACGTGATGCCGGTGGACATGGTCGGCCTGGAAGTGGGCTATCGCCTGATTCCGCTGGTAGACCGTAATCAGGGTGGTCAGTTGCTGGCGCGGATCAAGGGTGTACGCAAGAAGCTGTCCCAGGAAATGGGCTTTTTGATGCCCTCAGTGCATATCCGCGACAACCTTGATCTCTTGCCCAACGCCTATCGCCTGACCCTGATGGGCGTCAGTGTCGCTGAGGCCGAGGTGTATCCGGATCGTGAGCTGGCGATCAACCCCGGCCAGGTGTTTGGTCCTCTCAATGGCATTGCCGCCAAGGATCCGGCGTTTGGCCTGGAGGCGGTGTGGATTGATGTAAATCAGCGTGACCAGGCGCAGTCGTTGGGTTACACCGTGGTGGATGCTAGCACCGTAGTCGCTACCCACCTCAACCAAGTGCTGCACAAGCATTCCCATGAGCTGCTGGGTCATGAAGAGGTTCAGCAGCTCTTGCAGTTGCTGGCCAAGAGTTCGCCCAAGCTGGCGGAAGAGCTGGTGCCGGGCACGGTATCGCTGTCGACCTTGCTTAAGGTGTTGCAGGCCTTGTTGCAGGAACAGGTGCCGGTGCGTGACATCCGCACCATCGCCGAGACCATCGCCAACACCGCGACCAAGAGTCAAGATCCCGCCGCCATGGTGGTGGCGGTCCGTGTGGCCTTGGCCCGCGCAATCGTGCAAAGCGTTGTGGGACTAGAGCCGGAGCTGCCTGTGATCACCCTTGAACCAAGGTTGGAACAGATCTTGCTCAATAGCTTGCAGAAGGCCGGTCAGGGCTCAGAGGAGGGCATCCTCCTTGAACCTGGCATGGCCGAGAAGCTGCAGCGTTCCCTGGTGGATGCGGCGCAGCGCCAGGAAATGCTCGGTAAGCCAGCGATTCTGCTGGTAGCCGGTCCGGTCCGGGCGATGCTCTCGCGCTTTGCTCGACTGGCCGTGCCGAATATGCACGTGCTGGCGTACCAGGAAATCCCGGATAACAAGCAGGTCACCATCGTTGCGACGGTGGGGCAGAACTGAGGTCCTAGGCCATGCAAGTCAAACGCTTTTTCGCCGCCGATATGCGTCAAGCCATGAAACTGGTGCGTGATGAGCTGGGCGCTGACGCCTCGATCATCGCCAACCGCAGGGTTGCTGGCGGCGTGGAGCTGACGGCCGCCCTGGACTATCAGGTACCTGCTGCGCCGGCGCGTCAGGCCAATCCGGCTCTGGAAGCTGAGTTGCGCAAGACCCAATCGCGGATTGCCACTGCCCATGCCGAACTGACTACGCGGGTGGAGGCGGATAGCGGCCAGAACGGCCAGTTGTTCGCCCCAGCTGCAGCCGTTGCCGCCAAACCGCTGGCGCCTCGCCCGACCTTGCCCCGCAGCGCTGCTGCCTCGGCAGGCGCCGAGCACAGTGCACTGGATGCCATGCGCTTTGAGCTGCATGGTCTGCGTGAATTGATTGAAGTGCAGCTGGGCTCGATCGCCTGGGGTCAGCTGCAAACCCGTAAGCCGCAGCAAGCCAATCTGTGGCGGCGGCTACAGCGCATGGGCTTGTCGGCCGATTTGTCGCGGGCATTGCTGGAGCGGGTTGCCAAGGTGACCGAGCCGCGCCAGGCCTGGCGCATGTTGCTGGCCCATCTGGCCCACGCCATTCGTACGCCGCAGGTTGAACCGCTGGAAGAGGGCGGTGTGATTGCCTTGGTAGGGCCGGCGGGCATGGGTAAAACCACCACCTTGGCTAAGCTGGCCGCGCGCTATGTGCTCAAGTACGGCGCGCAAAATATCGCCCTGGTGAGCATGGACAGCTACCGCATCGGTGCTCAGGAGCAGATCAAGACGTTGGGGCGCATCCTCAATGTTTCGGTGACTCAGGTTGATCCTGGCCAATCCTTGACTCAGGCTCTGGCGCCGCTGGTGCGTAAGCGTGTGGTGTTGGTCGACACAGCAGGGCTGCCGGGCAGTGCCCCCGAGCTGCGCATGCAGTTGGAGGCCCTGGCGAGTCGTGGCGTTAAGGCAAAGAATTATCTTGTTTTAGCCGCTACCAGCCAGAGCCAAGTGCTCAAGGCGGCGTACCATAGCTACAAGCGTTGTGGATTGTCCGGCTGTATTTTGACCAAACTGGACGAAGCCACCAGCCTGGGGGAGGTTTTAGGACTGGCTATCAGTCAGCACCTACCGGTAGCCTATCTGGCTGATGGGCCTAAGATTCCTGATGATTTGCAGGTGCCGCGCAGCCATCAACTGGTCAGTCGCGCCGTGAGTCTGCAGGCGCCTGAAGAGCCCAGTGAAGATGCCATGGCCGATATGTTTGCGGATTTATATCAGCACCCCTCGCAGCGCGTCGGCTAGCCTGTTAGAAGGTGTGTACCTTGCGTCGCCTGAAATAGCTGAGTTAACTCAGACAGGCGATCCCAGTTGAAGCAAGACAAGGTGTGTAGAGAACATGGGTAGTATGCATCCCGTTCAGGTGATTGCGGTGACCGGCGGTAAGGGCGGCGTCGGCAAGACCAATGTGTCGGTGAACCTCTCCCTGGCCCTGGCTGATCTTGGTCGGCGGGTCATGTTGATGGACGCCGACCTGGGGTTGGCCAACGTCGACGTGCTGCTTGGGTTGACCGCCAAACGTACGCTGGAAGACGTGATCAGTGGCGAGTGCGAGTTGCGTGACGTGTTGCTGCAAGGGCCGGGCGGCATACGCATTGTGCCTGCCGCATCCGGTACCCAGAGCATGGTGCAGCTGACGCCGATGCAGCACGCCGGTTTGATTCAGGCGTTTAGCGAGATCAGCGACAACCTCGACGTATTGATCATTGATACCGCCGCCGGCATTGGCGATGGAGTCGTCAGTTTTGTCCGTGCCGCCCAGGAAGTCCTGCTGGTGGTGTGCGACGAGCCCACTTCAATCACTGACGCCTATGCTCTGATCAAATTGCTTAATCGTGATCACGGTATGAGTCGTTTCCGGGTGCTGGCCAATATGGCCCACAGTCCACAAGAAGGACGCAATCTGTTTGCTAAGCTGACCAAGGTCACTGATCGTTTTCTCGACGTGGCCTTGCAGTACGTAGGGGCCATTCCCTACGACGAATCAGTACGCAAGGCCGTGCAGAAACAACGTGCAGTGTATGAGGCGTTCCCGCGTTCGAAATGCGCGCTGGCATTCAAGGCAATTGCCCAGAAAGTTGATGCCTGGCCCTTACCGGCCAATCCGCGTGGACATCTGGAGTTTTTCGTTGAACGCCTTGTGCAGCAGCAGTCGAGTGCGGATATCGGCGTATGAC
>NKIE01000282.1:0-2811 GCA_002256055.1 Pseudomonas sp. PGPPP3
CGCGCCGCGGTCACCGATATCGCCCGAACCCTGCGCAACATTCGCAGCGACTATGACAACCTCGAGCACCAACTGGCGCTGTTCAACCGCGAGATCAACAAGCGTCAGGTGTCCAACCTGGAAAGCTTCCGCATCGTCCTGGCACCGAACAAGGACGCGCTCAAGCACATCGCCCAGCTCATCCACAGCGCCGGGCAGTACGAAGAGGGCGAAACCCTATCGGTGTTCGACCTGACCCAGTCGGTGGAGCAGGATTCGCGCAACGAGGAAGCCAAGGAATACCTGGCCCGCTTGGTCGCAGCCAACCACAACCAGTTGGGTTTGAAGGATCTGTTCGAGTTGGCCTTCGAGATCACCAAGGTTGGTGGCCAGCCAGTGGTGCATACCGACATCGACGGTGCGGCGTCCAACGGTACGACCATGACCATCAAGGCACTGACCAACATGTACCTGCTGCTGCACCTGATGGACCGTGAGCAGGCTGGCAAAATCCGCCTGCCCTACTACCTGGATGAGGCCGCCGACATCGACGAACGCAACCAGCAGGCTCTGATCGAGACCAGCCTGCAACTGGGCTTCATACCGATCCTGGCATCGGTCAAACCACAAGTGTCGGCCCATGTGGCCATCGACCTGGAGGCTGGCAGTGGCCCCCAAGGCATCTACATCGACGAAGCCGACTGGAAGTACATTCGCCGCCGCGAAAGCAACAGCGAAAAGATCAGCGTGGCCGAGCCGGCCTGATTACTATCCGCTACAAACGCCAAGGGCCGCAGATGCGGCCCTTGGCGTTTGTAGCTATTACTTACCGAGTGCGATCTTCGGCGCCCACAGCAGCCATTCGTCTTTCGGCTCGCTGTTGAGCACGAAAGTTTGCCCTGCCTGAGCTGGGCCGCCCATTTGCGGGTTATCCGGAGTGGCAAAGGAAATACCGCCCTCCAGCATCGACTCAAGGGAGTCGGTACGCAGTTTCACCCCCTTGAACAAACCGGCATCGACGGTCACCCCACTGGTGTTCCAGAACTTGGTGGCACTGCGCACCAAGGGCGCGTAACGAGGCTCGATCAGCACATGCAGCAGAACCCGGGCCGAGGTTGGCCCCAACTCAAAGTCGATAACCTTGCCCACCGGCACTTCGCGATAGCTGATCGCCACCCCTGGTTTGATCGAGCCGCGCGAAGGCGTACTGAGTACCAGCTTCAAGCCCTTTTGCGTCGGTGACTCGGTTGGCGCCTGGGCTAGGGCAACAAAGCGGGTCTGCAATGGCGCCGCCGTACTGGCCGGCTGCACATCCAGGTACAAACCGGTTACCAGGGTGCCCAGATTGGCCGCGCGAACCAGGCTGACCTCAGGTTTTACCACCCAGAACTTGCTCCCGGCTCGCGCTACCAGCTCACTGGCCTTGAGTATCCGCGCATACAACAGCACCGCCTTGAAGTCCTTGGTCAGCTCGACCCGATCAACCCTACCGACTTCCAACCCCTTGAAGCGGATGGGCGTACCAACATTCAAGCCATCGCCATTCTCGACCTGAATCTGGATCTCGACCCCCTTTTCGAGGGCCTTGTCACGGTCACTGAACAGATTGAACTCCGGCAAGCGGCCCCTAAGCGGCGAGTTGCTGTCGGGGGTTTCAAAGGAAATACCCCCAATCAATAGGCTTTGCAGCGAATCGGTTTTGACCTCAATACCTGAAAGCCCGCCCGTCAAGGTGACGCCGCTGGCACTCCAAAAGCGTGTCGAGGCATTCACCAGTCGTGCATATTCAGGCTCGATATGCACACCAAGGAGCACCTGTTTGTTGTCTGCCGACAACTGATAACTCTGCACCGAGCCAACCTTGACCTGACGGAACAGAATCGGACTGCCAACCGACAGCGAAGCCAACTTGCTGCTGCGCAGGACTAGATGCAACCCTGGAGTGTTGAGGTCCATCGGCGGGGCCTTGGCCAGCGCCTGGAAATCGCGTTTGGCGGGCGCGCCCTTCTCGCCTGGGCGAATGGCAATGTGATTGCCCTTGACCAAGGCTTCGATGCCAGATATTCCACCGAGTGAAATAGAAGGTTTGACCACCCAAAAATCGGTGCCTTCAACCAGATAATCTTCAGTACGCGGATCGAGCAACAACTCGGCACTCGCGCCGATCAGGTTTTCATTGACCTTGATCTTCTTCAGAACACCCGCCTGCATGCCTTTGTACATCACCGGCGTAGAGCCAGGAGTGAGGCCTTCAAAATCGGGCAGATTGACCTGCACCCTAATCCCTGCCTGGGCATCGTCAAAATTACTGTACAGCTTGAACGGCAGACTCGGGTCTGTGGGCGGACTATCCGCCCGATTCTCCGGCGTCGCAAAAGCAATACCGCCGGCCACAATGCTGGCCAGCGATTCGGTACGCACTGTCAGACCGCTAAGACTGGCGTCAACCGTGACACCACTGGCATTCCAGAAACGCGTGTGTTTACGCACCAAACTGGCGTATTCGGGCTGAATAAACAGTTTGATATCGACTGTACTGTTATCCGCAGCCAGTTCATAGCTGCGTACTCGCCCCACCTGAATTTGCTTGTAGAACACTGGACTGTCACGGTTCAGCGAGCCCAGTCGCTCGGCCTTCACGGTGATATGCAGACCCGGTGTGCTGTCCGCCAAGGGCGGTGCTTCAGCCAGCGCGACAAACTCATGGGCAGGCTGCCCGAGGCCAGGACTGGCCGTGATGTAGTTACCGGACACCAGGGTATCCAATCCAGTAATCCCCGCCAGCGATACGCTCGGTTTCCCCAGCCAGAAGCGCGTCTCGCTACGCAGGAA
>NKIE01000282.1:2821-3461 GCA_002256055.1 Pseudomonas sp. PGPPP3
ACGCAGGAAAGGTTCAACATGCTTGTCGACCTCAAGGGTCGCGATTACCCCTCGATCCTTGCCATCCATTGGAAAGCTAAGGGTAACGACCTTGCCAATCGGCATACCTTTGTAAATGAACTGGGTTTTTCCCGCCTCAATACCCTCGCCAGAGGCAAATAAGATCTTCACCTCAATCCCGGCCTTTTGGTACGCCTGCCAGCCCAGCCAGCCACCAATCAGCAAGGCAATGATGGGCAATACCCAAATCGCCGACCAATTTGAGGCCGGGCGCGTCTTGGCTATAGGTAGATCAGTCATGGTCGTTATCCGACTCCGTGTTATCCCAAATCAAGCGGGGGTCAAAAGTGACAGCGGCCAGCATGGTCAGAACCACCACACTGCAAAAGGCGACAGCGCCGAAGCCGGCCTGGATTCTGGCAAGGCTGCCAAAATTGACCAAGGCCCCCAACACCGTGATGACAAAAATATCCAACATTGACCAGCGGCCAATCCACTCAATAAAGCGGTACATCCAGCCACGCTGACGCGCAGATAAGGGTTGATGGCGCTGCACTGAATACAGCAGTAACGCCAAACCGACCAGCTTGAACGACGGCACCAGTAAACTGGCAACAAATACGACGATGGCGATAGGCAC
>NKIE01000282.1:3471-4649 GCA_002256055.1 Pseudomonas sp. PGPPP3
CGACCAGCTTGAACGTCGGCACCAGAATACTGGCAACAAATACGACGATGGCTATAGGCACCATATCGTAGTGAATAAGCTCAATGACCCCAGACATGATGGTGTCAGCCTGGCCCTTGCCCAGCGAATAGACCGTCATGATGGGTAGGACATTGGCCGGGATGTACATCAAGGCTGCTGTCAGCAGCAATGCCCAAGTGCGCTTTAGGCTGTTGGGGCGGCGGGCATGGACTTTGGCACCGCAACGACTACAGCGCTGATCGTCATTTTCTGTGTCCTGCCGGTTGAGCTCATGGCACTCAACGCAAATCAAAATACCGGCATCAATGGCTCGCATGAGCATCCCCACCCGCCAAGGCTTCCCAGATCTGGTGCGGTGACATAGTCACTTCCAGCCATACTTGGGAGAGCAACAAAGCGATAAAGCAGCCAAGACCAACATCCAACGTCGGCGAGGCAATATCGGCCAGCTTAACGATGGAAACCAATATTCCCATCAAATAAACCTCAAGCATGCCCCACTCACGTAGATGGTGATACATCCGGTAAAGCAACAGTCCGTAGCTGCGTCCAATGTCCCAGCGAATGCTGAGCAACACCGCCAACTGCATTAATAGCTTGAGTAATGGAATGACCATGCTGCAGAGAAACACCACCAGCGCGATGCTCGTGAGCAATCCACCAGCGACGTAAAGGCTGAGAACGCCACTCCAGACGGTGTCTTCAGACGTTTGCCCAAGCACGTTGATTTGCATAATGGGCAAGAAATTAGCAGGGATGTACAACAACAAAGCAGCAATAACCAAGGCCAAGCTACGCCGCACCACTTGGTGGTTATGGCTGTACAACTCAAAACCACAACGCGGGCACTCGGCCCGTTCACCATCGGCCAGCGAAGGCTTGCGCATCAACAGATCGCACTCATGGCAAGCTACCAAGGCTTCAAGGGGAAGATCAGACAATTGCTTAGCGCCGGCATACTCGCTCATCAACAGAAACCCATACGGAAAAAGCACTCAGAAGAGACGCTACTGTATTAGCAGATTGTATCGCCAACTGTATTTTTCATCGTGCAAAGACAAACCCCCGACCATCTTACGATGATCAGGGGTTTGGTGTAGAAGCTTGACGATGACCTACTCTCACATGGGGAAACCCCACACTACCATCGGCGATGA
>NKIE01000283.1 GCA_002256055.1 Pseudomonas sp. PGPPP3
TTCCAGCTTACCGGCGTGAGCACGGGCCAGTTACACTTCGCGGAACTTGCCTTGACGGAACAACGCCACTTCACGGGCTTTCTTCTCGTCGGCCAGTACGCTGAGCTCATCACCAGCTTCAGGGGTACCGTCCAGACCAAGAATTTCAACCGGAATCGACGGGCCAGCTTCTTTGATGGCCTTGCCGTTTTCGTCCAGCATGGCGCGGATGCGGCCATAGTTGGAGCCAACCAGAACCATGTCGCCTTGACGCAGAGTACCGTCCTGAACCAGCACGGTAGCCACCGGGCCACGGCCCTTGTCCAGGCGAGATTCAACCACAACACCACGACCAGGCGCGGATGGTGTCGCTTTCAGTTCGAGAATCTCGGCCTGCAGCAATACCGCTTCCAGCAACTCATCAACGCCAGTACCGACTTTCGCCGAGACGGAGACGAACGGCGTGTCACCGCCCCACTCTTCAGACGTTACGCCGTGCACCGACAGTTCACTGCGGATACGATCAAGATCAGCACCCGGCTTGTCGATTTTGTTCACGGCAACCACCAGCGGCACACCAGCAGCCTTGGCGTGCTGAACGGCCTCGATGGTTTGCGGCATAACGCCATCGTCGGCGGCAACCACCAGAATCACGATGTCGGTCGCCTTGGCACCACGGGCACGCATCGACGTAAACGCGGCGTGACCTGGGGTATCAAGGAAGGTGACCATGCCACGCTCGGTTTCTACGTGGTAGGCACCGATGTGCTGGGTGATACCACCGGCTTCGCCAGCAGCCACTTTGGCGCGACGAATGTAGTCGAGCAGGGACGTCTTACCATGGTCAACGTGGCCCATTACGGTCACAACTGGCGCACGGGAGAACGTCTCACCTTCAAACTTCAGCGACTCGGCCAACTGATCTTCCAGCGCGGTATCGCTGACCAGTTTGACGTTGTGGCCCAACTCTTCGGCGATCAGCTGGGCAGTTTCCTGGTCCAGCACCTGGTTGATGGTCACCGGAGTGCCCATCTTGAACATGAACTTAATGACTTCGGCAGCCTTGACCGACATCTGCTGGGCCAAATCGCCCACAGTGATGGTCTCGCCAATTGAAACGTCGCGCACTACCGGCCCGGTTGGGCTCTGGAAACCATGCTGGTTACGCTTCTTCAGCTTGCTCTTGCCACGACCGCCACGACGGAAGCTGTCGCTTTCTTCGTCGGTGGTGCGCGGTGCGACGCGCGGCGCAGGCACTTTTTCTTTAGCCTGCACAGACGGACGGTGAGCGGTGTTCTTGCGATCACGACGCTCAGCATCTTCATTACGCGGCTTGTCTGGGCGACGCAGTTCGTCTTTCTTGCGCTCTTCAACAGGTGCAGCAGCGACAACCGCTACAGGCGCGCTAGGTGCTACCGGCGCACTTGCGACAGCGGCGACCACAGGCGCTTCAGCAGCCGTACCGGCCTGACTTGCAGCCTGTGCGGCTACGCTGGCTTCGCGACGAGCATCGTTCTCGGCCTGACGCTTGGCTGTTTCAGCAGCCAGCTTTTCATCCATCTCGCGTTTTTTCTCAGCGGCAATTTCTTCAGCACTGCGCTCAACAAAAACTTTCTTTTTGCGCACTTCAACACTGATGCTCTTGCTGCCAGCAACACGCAAGGTGCTGGTGGTTTTGCGCTGCAAGGTAATCTTGCGCGGCTGTTCAGCTTTGTTCGCGCCGTGGCTGCTTTTGAGGTGGGCCAACAAGGCCTGTTTCTCATTGTCAGTCACAACTTGCTCGGCGCTAGTGTGCGGCAAACCTGCCTCACACATCTGCTGCAGCAGGCGCTCCACTGGTGTGTCGACCACTTGGGCCAGTTCTTTCACCGTGACTTGCGTCATGCATCTCTCTCCTAGGCCGCTACTACTACTCGAACCAATGGGCTCGGGCGGCCATGATCAGCTTGCCGGCACGCTCTGCGTCGATGCCGTCGATGTCGAGCAGGTCGTCAATCGACTGCTCGGCCAGGTCTTCGCGGGTAATCACACCACGCACTGCCAGTTCGCATGCCAAGTCGTTGTCCATACCCTCAAGTGAGAGCAGGTCTTCGGCCGGGTGGGCGTCTGCCAGTTTTTCTTCTGTAGCGATAGCTTTGGTCAGCAAGCGGTCCTTGGCGCGGGCGCGCAACTCATTGACGATGTCTTCGTCAAAGCCGTCGATGCTGAGCATTTCCTCCACCGGTACATAGGCGATTTCTTCCAGGCTGGTGAAACCTTCTTCAACCAGCACCTGGGCCAGCTCTTCGTCGACTTCCAACTCGTCGATAAAGCGCTGCAGGATGTCGCCGGTTTCAGCTTGCTGCTTGGCCTGGATGTCCGCTTCGGTCATCACGTTCAAGGTCCAACCAGTCAACTGACTGGCAAGACGCACGTTCTGACCACCACGGCCAATGGCTTGCGCCAAATTGTCTTCACCCACAGCGATATCCATCGCATGGGCGTCTTCATCAACGATGATCGCAACCACTTCAGCGGGCGACATGGCGTTGATGACGAACTGCGCCGGATTGTCATCCCACAGCACGATGTCAACACGCTCGCCACCGAGCTCACCGGATACCGCTTGCACGCGCGAACCGCGCATACCAATGCAAGCACCCTGCGGATCGATACGTTTGTCCTTGGAGCGCACGGCAATCTTGGCGCGCGAACCTGGATCACGCGAAGCGGCCATCACTTCGATCAGCTCTTCAGCGATCTCAGGCACTTCGATACGAAACAGTTCAATCAGCATCTGCGGCGCGGTGCGCGACAGAATTAGCTGCGGACCGCGGTTCTCGGTGCGAATTTCTTTCAGCAAGGCACGCATACGAGCGCCGACGCGGAAAGTTTCGCGCGAGATGATGTCTTCGCGAGCGAGCATGGCCTCGGCATTGTTGCCCAGATCCACGATCACGTTGTCGCGGGTCACCTTTTTCACGGTACCGGAAACAATCTCACCCACGCGCTCGCGATAGGCATCCACCACCTGTGCGCGTTCGGCTTCGCGAACTTTTTGTACGATGACCTGCTTGGCTGTTTGCGCAGCAATGCGGCCAAACTCGATGGAGTCGATTTTCTCTTCAACTACATCGCCAATTTTGGCGCCAGGCTGTTTTTCCTGCGCCTCTTCCGGCGTCAGTTCGATCTCAGGATTGACTTGGTCAATCTCATCAACCACAGCCCAACGGCGGTAGGTGTCGTAGTTGCCCGTGTGGCGATTGATCTCCACACGCAATTCGACCTCATCATCAAAGCGCTTTTTGGTAGCAGTGGCCAAAGCCAGCTCCAAGGCTTCAAAAATCACGCTGGCCGGTACGCCCTTTTCGTTGGACACCGACTCAACAACCAGCAGTACTTCTTTGCTCATCGTACGCCTCGCCTCTCGCAATCCATTGGATCCACGCAATCCGCGTACTCCGCGGGATCCGCGTCTCAATCAAATCTGGGAATAATATTGGCTTTGTCGATCATGTCGATCGGCAAGAGGAATTCGTGGTCATCCACCAACACCACCACGTCCTGCTCCTCCACACCGCGAAGGAGCCCCTGAAAATTGCGACGCCCTTCAAAGGGGGAGCGCAACTTGATTTTCACTTGTTCGCCGGCATGCAGCGCAAATTGCTCAAGACTGAACAAAGGCCGGTCCATACCAGGCGATGAAACCTCAAGGGTATATTCGGCGCTGATCGGGTCTTCTACATCGAGAATGCCACTGATCTGGCGGCTGACTGCCTCGCAGTCCTCCACCAAAATGCCATTCGCATGATCGATATAGACCCGCAGCAGCGAATGCCGCCCTTGGGACAGAAATTCAATACCCCAGCACTGGTAGCCAAGCGACTCAACCGCTGGAGCCAGCATGGCCTGCAACTCTTCTAGCTTGCTCGACACCTGAACTCCTCGTGCATGTCGTACAAATAAAAAATGGGCGAAACGCCCATCCCAATAAACGTCGCCAAAATAGGGCGACGCTAATCATCCAGCTAACAAAAAGCCCCTAATAAGGGGCTCCGCGAAAACTGACTGCGGGCACTGGCGAAAGCCTCATCAAGCCATAAGCCTGACCGCTCACCAGAGCATCCCAACCCACATAAAAGCTGGGGCAGGATTATACGATTGAACCCACGCAAGGGTCAACCAAACCCTACAGCAACAAAAAGACCCGCATGTCGCGGGCCTTCCTGTATTTGGTACCGAGAAGGGGACTCGAACCCCTACAGCCTAAGCCACTACCACCTCAAGGTAGCGTGTCTACCAATTCCACCACCTCGGCAAAACTCTTACTTACCCGCTTCCTCAACCGCAGGGACATCAGCAGGGTTAACTGCAGATTTTTGCTGCTCAAGAACCGGAACATCACCAGCAGCTGGCTTGCTTTGCTGAACTTCGAGAACCGCCGGATCTGGCAGGCCTACTTCAGTCAGCGCATCAGACTTCTCTTTAGCAAAGAAGCCCAAGCCCAAGCTAGTGATGAAAAAAACCGCCGCTAGTATACCAGTAACTCGACTCAAAAAGGTAGCAGAACCTTGACTGCCGAATACGGTACCCGAAGCACCCGAACCGAAGGACGCACCAGCATCCGCACCCTTACCGTGCTGCAGCAACACCAGACCAACCACACCCAGGGCGCCCAACAGATG
>NKIE01000284.1 GCA_002256055.1 Pseudomonas sp. PGPPP3
CCCGCACGATGCAAGCCATACACAACAGCAACCACAGCCCAATAGAAAAAATAATCCCTTGTTTCAGGGTTGCCCCATTGTGTACGCCATCGTCTCTATGCTCCCTTAGCCAACTCTAACCTTATGAGATTGCACCATGCTCCGGCTTACCAGCCTTGCCGCCATGCTTGCCGGCCTGTTTCTGGCCACATCAGCCCAGGCCTCCCGCATCGATGCCGCCACCTACGGCTACCCCATCAGCAATCCCTTCGAAGCCACCATCGGCGGCACCCCGCCGAACCTGCGACCGAGCGTGCCGGCCGATGAGGACATCGATCAAAGCGACTACCGCCTGAGCCTGCATACCAACGGCGCCAAACGCCTGCCGGATATTTTCTGGAATGGCACCAGCCTGCCTTATCGCCTGGCCAAGCAGAACGGCCCAGCACCGCTGATTTTTATCATCGCCGGCACCGGCATGAACTACTCCAGCGGCACTCCGGAGTTTCTGAAAAAACTCTTCTACGGTGCCGGCTACCATGTGGTGCAACTGTCGTCACCGACCAGCTATGACTTCATCACGGCGGCATCCACCAGCGCCACGCCTGGCATATCCAGCGAAGACGCACAAGACCTGTACCAGGTGATGGAGGGCATCAAGGCCCAGCAAGGCGACCTGCAGGTCACCGACTACTACCTCACCGGCTACAGCCTGGGCGCCCTCAACGCCGCCTTTGTCAGCCAACTGGATGAACAGCGCAAAAGCTTCAACTTCAAGCGGGTACTGATGCTCAACCCGCCCGTGGACCTGCTGACTTCAGTCGACAACCTCGACCGTCTGTCGCAGGCTCAATTGCAGCTACACGGCCAATCGGCGTCGTTCAATCTGGTCTTCGACAAACTGGCGCGCTACTTCAAGGACAAGGGCCGGATCGAAATCGACCAAGCGCTGCTGCATGATTTTCAGAACTCCAAGGAGCGCCTGAACACCCCAGCCATGGCTGCACTGATCGGCAGTGCCTTTCGGTTCTCGGTGGCCGACATCGTGTTCACCTCCGACCTGATCAACCGGCGCGGCCTGATTACTCCGCCCCAGCAGCAGTTCAACTACGGCACTGAACTGACTCCCCTCTTCCAGAAGGCCGCCGCCTGCAACTTCCGCTGCTATGCCGAGCAACAATTGCTGCCGATGTGGCAGACAAAGAATGCGGGAGGCGCACTGCCGGAGCTCAACCAACAGGTCAGCCTGCATGCACTGGAAAACTACCTGAAGACCACGCCGAAAATTGCGGTAATGACCAACGCCGACGATCTGATCCTCGGCCCTGGCGACCTCAGCTTTCTGCGTCAAACCTTCGGCCCGCGCCTGAGCGTTTACCCCTTGGGCGGCCATTGCGGCAACCTCGACTACCGCGTCAACACCGACGCTATGCTGGAGTTTTTCCGTGGCTAAGCACCTACTCCTGACCGCCCTGCTCCTGAGCAGCGGCCTGGCTCACGCCGACCAAGCCAGCCATAGCGCAGACGAAGGCTTCACCCAACCGCTGCAACACCTGACCTTCGTCCCGGGCCCAGACACCTTTGTCACCGCCAGCACCGCCGCCATGCAGGTCTACGACCCGCTGGAGCGCTGGAACCGCAGCATCTATCAGCTCAACTACCGTCTTGATCAGTGGGTCATGCTGCCCGCGGTGCGTGGCTATGTTTACGTCACCCCCAAGCCGCTGCGCACAGGCGTGAGCAACTTCTTCAGTAACCTTGGTGATGTCACCAGCCTGGGCAACAGCCTGCTGCAGTTGAAAGGCGAACGAGCCATGCGCACCACCGCGCGCCTGCTGTTCAACACCGTGCTAGGTGTCGGCGGCCTGTGGGACCCGGCCCCCGCCATGGGCGTGCCCAAAGAACGTGAAGATTTTGGTCAGACGCTGGGCCATTACGGCGTACCCAACGGCCCCTACCTGGTGTTGCCGCTGTTTGGTCCGTCCAACCTGCGCGATACCACGGGACTAGTGGCTGACACCGTGGCGGCCAGCAACATCAACTACCTCGACGTGGCCGAAAGCAGCAGCCAGCACCCGGAAATAAAAGTTTTGGAGGCCATCGATACGCGCTATGTCACGCCGTTCAAATACGGCCAGCTGAACACGCCATTCGAATACTCGCGAGTGCGTTACCTGTACGGCGAAGTGCGCAAGCTGCAGATCAGCGACTAAGCGCTCAGCAACCGCTCCTCAGCGCGTCGACAAGGGGTCGAGAACCTGGGGAGTGACACTCAAGCTACCAAGATCGAGAAAACTACTCAGCGCGTCTTTGCGCGCCATCGCATCCTGGTAGCCGAGCTCAATCAGCTCGCCGCAGTAGCCTGCCTCAAACAGCAGATAGCTGAGCACCCCGGCACCACTGGCCTTGGTGGCACCCGGCCCGCGCAGAAACATGCGCAGGGTTTTTGGCAGCTCGTGGCGATGGCGAGCGGCAATCTGATCCAGCGGCTGGCTGGGTGCAATCACCAGAACATCCACCGGTTTCAAGCCCAAGCCGCGCGGATGCAGGCCAGACGGCACCAGACCACTCATATGATTGAGGCGTTGCAACAGCTCGATATCGCCCTCCAAGCTGTCGATAAAGGTGCTGTTGAGCATATGCCCGCTGATTTGCGCCAGGCTCGGTGGCCGCGCGTTCTGCGTCCGCGGCAATTCACGGGGCGGCGTTCCGCTACCCTGCGGATTACCGCTCACCCCCACCACCAGCACGCGCGTCGCCCCCAAGTGCAAAGCGGGACTGATCGGTGCCGACTGACGCACGGCGCCGTCGCCGAAGTACTCGCGATTAACCTTGACCGGCGGAAAGATCAACGGAATCGCCGTACTGGCGAGCAAGTGTTCGAGACTCAAACGCGTGGGCACGCCGACGCGGCGATGGCGGAACCAGGGATCAATGCTGCCGCGCCCCTGATAAAAGGTCACTGCCTGACCCGACTCGTAGCCAAACGCCGTCACCGCCACCGCGCGCAACTGCCGACGGGCAATCGCGGCGTGAATGCCGGAAAAATCCAGTTCGCGAGCGAGCAATTCGCGCAGCGGCGAACTGTCCAACAACGCCACCGGCACATCGTCGCCCAGACCCAGCAGACTGTGGCCAAAGAAGCGTCCGGCCTGACGCAGCACCCCCGGCCAGTCGCTGCGGTACACCTGATGGGTGTGAAAACCCTGCCAGACTGCCGTCAGGCGCCGGATCGCCTCACTGAAATGCAACGCACCACAGGCCAGACCCACGGCATTGATCGCGCCGGCCGACGTGCCGACGATGACCGGAAAAGGATTTTTCGCCGCATCCGGCAACAAATCGGCAATCGCTGCCAGCACCCCGACCTGATAGGCCGCACGCGCCCCCCCTCCGGAGAGGATGAGTCCGGTCACATGCTTTTTGGGGCTGGCGTCTTGAGTCATGAAAACGTCCCGGTTTTTCCTAGCAAGTGTAGAAGCGCTTAGCGACGGCGTTTTTTATACAGCTTCGCTTCACCCGCAGGCCGCGTTTTGAACCGCCGATGGGCCCACAAATACTGCTCGGGGCAGACCTGAATGGCCTGCTCAACCCATTGATTGATGCGCAGGCAATCGACCTCCTCAGTCTCCCCCGGAAAGTCCGCCAGCGGCGGATGGACGATGACCCGATAGCCCTGGCCATCCGGCAGGCGCTCTTGCGTAAAGGGGATGACTCGCGCCTTACCCATGCGCGCAAATTTGCTGGTGGCCGTGACCGTGGCCGCCGGCACGCCGAACAAGGGCACAAATATGCTGCGCTGGGCGCCGTAATCCTGGTCGGGGGCATACCAGACCACGCCGCCGGCACGCAGCGTTTTGAGCATGCCGCGCACATCATCGCGACCAATCACGCCCAGCAGACGCTGTTCACGGCCGCGGCGCTGAACATAATCGAACAACGGATTCTTGTGCGGCCGGTACATGCCGTACATGCCGCGCTGGATACCCAACAAGCCACCGCCCATTTCCAGGGTGGTGAAATGCAGGGCCATGAGAATCACACCCTGACCATCGGCCTCGGCCTGTTGCAGATGCTCAACCCCTTCGACCGTCCCCAGGCGACGCAGACGCTCAACCGGCCACCACCAACTGATGGCCATCTCAAAAAAGGTTATGCCCGTAGAAGCAAAGTTTTCTTGCACCAGACGCTGCCGTTCAAGAGCAGGCATGTGAGGGAAACACAGCTGCAGATTGAGCTCGACAATTTGCCGCCGCGATGTAGCAAAGCGGTACATCAGCGCACCCAGCCCGCGCCCCAGGCGCAACAACACCGTATAAGGCAGCAGCGTGACCAGCCACAGCAGGCCCAGGCCCAACCACAACAGCCAGAAGCGCGGGTGAAGAAAATAGGCGCGAAAGCGAGGGCCTTCCATTACATATTCCAGATTCACAACAAAGGTCGCGCATTCTACATAGGTTGCCCGGCTTGCGGCCCACCGGCGTTCTCGCTATAAGTCGTCGCCTATTTCGTTGGCAGCGTTTGTTTCATCCGTGGCGACAACCGTCGGATGCCGCTGCTTGACCGCCGCCTTTGTCCTTCTGTGCAGACCATGAGCCAAGCCGACCTTCTCGACCAAGATCCCGTGTTCCAGCTCAACGGCCGCCTGCTGGCCATCCCCGTG
>NKIE01000285.1 GCA_002256055.1 Pseudomonas sp. PGPPP3
ACCTGCTGGCGTACCTGCTAATCGTGGTCGGCATGGTGGTGCTGTTTACCCGCATTCCCACCGCCTTCCTGCCGGAAGAAGATCAGGGCGTGCTGTTCGCCCAGGTGCAGACCCCAGCTGGCTCTAGCGCCGGACGCACCCAAGCGGTAGTCGACCAGATGCGCAGCTACCTGCTGGAAGACGAAGGTGACACCGTCAGCTCGGTGTTCACCGTGACTGGCTTCAACTTCGCCGGCCGCGGCCAGAGTTCGGGCATGGCCTTTATCATGCTCAAGCCCTGGGGACAGCGCTCGGCGGAAAACAACGTGTTCAACCTGGCCCAGCGCGCGCAGATGCACTTCTTCAGCTTCCGCGACGCCATGGTGTTTGCCTTCGCCCCGCCGGCCGTATTGGAGTTGGGTAACGCCAGCGGCTTCGACGTGTTCCTCCAGGACCGCGCCGGCGTCGGCCATGAGCAACTGCTGGCGGCACGTAACCAGTTCCTCGGCATGGCCGCGCAAAGCAAGATCCTCGCCGGCGTGCGCCCCAACGGTCTGAACGACGAGCCGCAGTATCAGCTGAGCATCGATGACGAACGCGCCAGCGCGCTCGGCGTGACCATGGCCGACATCAACAACACCCTGTCGATTGCCCTGGGCGGCAGTTATGCCAACGACTTTATCGACCGTGGCCGAGTCAAGAAGGTGTATATCCAGGGCCAACCGAACTCACGCATGAGCCCGGAAGACCTGAATAAGTGGTACGTACGCAACAGTGCCGGCGAGATGGTGCCGTTCTCGGCCTTTGCCAGCGGCAGCTGGATCTTCGGCGCGCCCAAGCTGTCACGCTTTAACGGCGTGGAGAGTATGGAAATCCTCGGCACCCCGGCACCGGGCTACAGCTCGGGCGAGGCCATGGCCGAAGTCGAACGCCTGGCCCGCCAGTTACCCAAAGGCATCGGCTTCGCCTGGACCGGACTGTCCTACGAGGAGCGTCTGTCCGGCTCCCAAGCGCCGGCCCTGTATGCGCTGTCGTTGCTGATGGTGTTCCTCTGCCTGGCAGCGCTGTACGAAAGCTGGTCGATTCCGATTGCGGTGATGCTGGTGGTGCCCCTGGGGATTGTCGGCGCACTGCTGGCCACCAGCCTGCGCGGCCTGTCCAACGACGTGTACTTCCAGGTCGGTTTGCTCACCACCATTGGCCTGGCGGCGAAGAACGCCATCCTCATCGTCGAGTTCGCCAAGGAGCTGCACAGCCAAGGACGCAGCCTGCAGGAGGCCGCCATCGAGGCCTGCCGCATGCGTCTGCGACCGATCATCATGACCTCCCTGGCGTTTATCCTCGGCGTGGTGCCCCTGGCGATTGCCACCGGCGCCGGCTCAGGCAGCCAGCACGCCATCGGCACCGGGGTGATCGGCGGCATGCTCACTGCCACCGTATTGGCGATCTTCTGGGTGCCGCTGTTCTTCGTCGTGGTGTCTGCATGGTTCAGCAAGAAACAACCCAGCAACAGCCATGAGGAGGCCAGCCAATGAATAAGTCCCTGCTATCCCTGGCGCTCGCCGCCTTCACCCTCGGTGGCTGCTCACTGATCCCGGATTACCAGCAACCGCCTACCAGCGTTGCCGCGCAGTGGCCGCAAGGTCCGGCCTACGGGCCCAACGCTGCGGCCGAGCAGGCCGCTAGCGAACAAGGCTGGCGCCAGTTTTTCCGCGACCCGGCCTTGCAACAGCTGATCCAGACCGCGCTGCAGAACAACCTCGACCTGCGTGTGGCGGCGCTGAACATCGACGCCTACCGCGCCCAATACCGCATCCAGCGCGCCGAATTATTGCCGGCCGTCAGCGCCGATGGCAGTGGCAGTCGTCAACGTTTGCCGGGCGAGCTGTCGTCCACCGGCAGCCCGCAGATCAGCAGCCAATACTCCGCCACCCTGGGCGTCAGCGCGTACGAACTCGACCTGTTCGGCCGGGTTCGCAGCCTCAGCGAACAAGCCCTGGAAACCTACCTGAGCAGCGAAGAAGCGCGCCGCGCCACACAGATCAGCCTGGTGGCCGACGTGGCCAATGCCTACCTGACCTGGCAGGCCGACCTGGCCTTGCTGCGCCTGACCGAAGATACCTTCAAGGCCTTCGACAAGAGCTACCAGCTGACCTTGCGCAGCAATCAGGTGGGTGTGGCCTCAGCCCTGGAACTCAGCCAGTCACGCACCTCGGTGGAAAGCGCGCGGGTGAAACTGGCGCAATACCAGCGCCAGGTGGCCCAAGACCGCAACGGTCTGACCCTGCTGCTGGGCAGCAGCCTGCCGGCCGACCTGCCAGCGGGCCAACCACTCGATAGCGCACTGCTCAGCCCACTGGCCGCCGGTTTGCCGTCCGAGTTACTGCAACGACGCCCGGACATTCTTGCCGCCGAGCACGCCCTGAAAGCCGCCAATGCCAATATCGGCGCCGCCCGCGCGGCGTTCTTCCCGAGCATCAGCCTAACCGCCAATGCCGGTAGCCTGAGCCCGGATCTGTCCGGACTGTTCAATGGCGGTTCGGGTAGCTGGCTGTTCCAGCCGCAGATCAGCCTGCCGATCTTCAACGCCGGCAGCCTGCAAGCCAGCCTGGATTACAGCAAGATCCAGAAAGACATCCGCGTGGCGCAGTATCAACAGAGCATTCAGAGCGCCTTCCAGGAAGTCAGCGACGGCCTGGCCGCCCGCCAGACCTATCAGCAGCAACTCCAGGCCCAGCGTGATCTGGTCAGCGCCAACCAGGAGTACTACCGCCTGGCCGAACGCCGCTACCTGATCGGCGTCGACAGCAGTCTGACGTTCCTGGTCGCCCAGCGCGCCCTGTTCAACGCCCAGCAGGCGCTGATCATCGACCGTCTGGCGCAACTGGGTAGCGAAGTGAACCTGTACAAGGCCTTGGGTGGCGGCTGGCTGGAGCAGGACGCGCCAGTCAACACGCTGCGTTCGGTACCAGCGGGTTAAGGAAGACCGCTCCCCATAAACACTAAAGGCCCTGATTAGGGCCTTTAGTGTTTATGGCTCCAGCGCAGACGCAGCCACTCTAGATCTTCAGGGCGGGTGACCTTGAGGTTATCCGCCCGCCCCTCGATCAGCCGCGGCGCTTGCCCCGCCCATTCGATGGCCGACGCTTCATCGGTAATCGCCACTTCAGCCACCAGCGCCTCAGCCAGCGCCCGCTGCAACGCACCGAACCGGAACATCTGCGGCGTGTAGGCTTGCCAGATCTGGCTGCGGTCGACGGTTTGCGCCACCCGGCCATCGGCGCTGGCACGTTTGAGGGTGTCGCGCACTGGCACGGCCAGCAGGCCGCCGACCGGATCAGCCGCCAATTCAGTCAGCAAGCGATCCAGATCGAAGCGCGACAGATTGGGCCGTGCAGCATCGTGCACCAGCACCCAATCGTGCTCCGTCGCACCCAGTTCAGTCAGCCGCAACAAGCCCTGCAACACCGAGTCGGCACGTTCGGCACCACCTTCGGCACGGCTGATACGGGGATCGTGGGAACAGGCCAGGGTCGGCCAGTAAGGATCTTCGGCCGCCAAGCTGACCACCAAGCCCTTGAGGCCAGGATGATCGAGAAAGCAGTCGAGGGCATGTTCAAGAAGGCAACGCCCGGCCAAGGCCAGGTATTGCTTGGGACGGTCGGCCAACATGCGCGCGCCAACCCCGGCCGCCGGGATCACTACCCAGAAATCGGGCGTGCTCATTCGGCCAACTGATAGAGGGTTTCGCCCTCTTTGACCATGCCCAGCTCATGGCGGGCACGCTCCTCGACAGTTTCCATACCCTGCTTGAGCTCCAGCACTTCAGCTTCGAGGATACGGTTACGTTCGAGCAGGCGCTCGTTTTCGCCTTGCTGTTCGGCGATTTGCCGTTGCAGATCGGTCACTTGCGCCAGGCTTCCATCGCCCACCCACAAGCGATACTGCAGGCCAGCCAGCAGCAGGATCAGAACGACGAACAACCAGTAAGGACTGCGCATGATCGGGGAATCATCCATGATAAAAAGGCAGCTTGCGCTGCCTTTTTTACCACTTCAGGCCTTAGCCGCGAAACTCAGCGCGACCGCGGTATACAGCCTTATCGCCCAATTGCTCTTCGATACGCAGCAGTTGGTTGTACTTGGACACGCGGTCGGAACGGCACAGCGAACCGGTCTTGATCTGGCCAGCAGCAGTACCCACGGCCAGGTCGGCGATGGTGCTGTCTTCGGTTTCGCCGCTGCGATGGGAGATCACTGCGGTGTAACCGGCCGCCTTGGCCATCTGGATTGCTTCCAGGGTTTCGGTCAGGGAACCGATCTGGTTGAACTTGATCAGGATCGAGTTGCCGATCGACTCGTCGATGCCGCGCTTGAGAATCTTGGTGTTGGTCACGAACAGATCGTCACCGACCAGTTGGATCTTCTCGCCGATCTTGTCGGTCAGCACTTTCCAGCCAGCCCAGTCCGATTCGTCCATACCGTCTTCGATGGAGATGATCGGATAACGCTCGGTCAGGCCTGCCAGGTAATCGGCAAAACCTTCGGCGCTGAACACCTTGCCTTCACCGGCCAGGTCGTACTTGCCATCTTCGAAGAACTCGCTGGAGGCGCAGTCCAGAGCCAGGGTCACGTCAGTGCCCAGTTTGTAGCCAGC
>NKIE01000286.1 GCA_002256055.1 Pseudomonas sp. PGPPP3
CATCCTCGCCTACTCAACCATGAGTCAGATCGGCTACATGTTCCTGGCCCTCGGCGTCGGCGCATGGGATGGCGCGATCTTCCACCTGATGACCCACGCGTTCTTCAAAGCCCTGCTGTTCCTTGCCTCCGGTGCGGTGATCGTCGCCTGCCACCATGAGCAGAACATCTTCAAGATGGGCGGTCTGTGGAAGAAGCTGCCGCTGGCCTATATCAGCTTCGTGGTCGGTGGTTCCGCCCTGGCGGCCTTGCCGTTGGTCACTGCGGGTTTCTACTCCAAGGATGAAATCCTCTGGGAAGCCCTGGCCAGCGGCCATCAGAACCTGCTGATCGCCGGTTTGGTGGGCGCCTTCATGACTTCGCTGTACACCTTCCGCCTGATCTTCATCACCTTCCACGGTGAGGCCAAGAGCGAAGCCCACGGCGGTCATGGCATCGCCTACTGGTTACCACTGTCGGTGCTAATCGTGCTGTCGACCTTCGTCGGCGCCCTGATCACGCCACCGCTGGCGGGAGTACTGCCACAAAGCGTCGGCCATGCCGGCGGCGCCGCCCAGCATTCGCTGGAGCTGATCTCCGCTGCTATCGCCATCAGCGGCATCGTGCTGGCTGCCCTGTTGTTCCTCGGTAAACGCCGCCTGGTCACGGCCATCGCTAACAGCGCCGTAGGCCGCATGCTCAGCGCTTGGTGGTTCGCCGCCTGGGGCTTTGACTGGGTCTACGACAAGCTGTTCGTCAAACCCTATCTGTTTATCTGCCGCCTACTCGGCAATGACCCGCTGAACAGCACCATGGGCCTGTTGCCAAGTCTGGCCCGCGGCGGTCATCACCTGGTGGCCCGCGCCCAGACCGGTAACCTGCGCTGGTATGCCTACTCCATGGTGGCGGGAGCCGTACTGTTGCTGGGCATCGCCCTGCTGGCGGCGGCCTGATATGAATTTGCCCATTTGTGTAAGGAATTGAGCCCGTTATGATTTTGCCCTGGCTAATCCTGATCCCCTTTATCGGCGGTATTTTGTGCTGGCAAGGCGAGCGCTTCGGCGCTGCCCTGCCCCGCGCTATCGCCATGTTCACCATGCTGCTGGAGCTGGCCCTGTGCCTCTGGCTGTGGTCCACCGGTGATTTCCAGCTGGCTCCGCACCCAGGTGCCGACCCGGTCTGGACCTTGGAATTCAAGCATGTGTGGATTGAGCGCTTCGGCATCAACCTACACCTGGCGATGGACGGCCTGTCGCTGCTGATGATCCTGCTCACCGGCTTGCTCGGCGTGCTATCGGTCCTCTGCTCCTGGAGCGAGATCCAGAAGAACGTTGGCTTCTTCCACCTCAACCTGATGTGGATTCTCGGCGGTGTGATCGGCGTGTTCCTCGCCCTTGACCTGTTCCTGTTCTTCTTCTTCTGGGAAATGATGCTGGTGCCGATGTACTTCCTGATTGCGCTGTGGGGACACAGCTCAGCGGAAGGTAAAACCCGCATCTACGCCGCCACCAAGTTCTTCATTTACACCCAGGCCAGCGGCCTGATCATGCTGGTGGCGATCCTCGGTCTGGTGCTGGTCAACTACAGCACCAGCGGTGTACTGACCTTCGACTACAGCCAGTTGCTGAAAGCTGAGCTACCACCCGGGGTCGAATACATCCTGATGCTAGGTTTCTTTGTCGCTTTCGCGGTCAAGCTACCAGTGGTGCCATTCCACTCCTGGCTGCCGGACGCCCACGCTCAGGCACCGACCGCCGGCTCCGTGGACTTGGCCGGTATTCTGCTGAAAACCGCCGCTTATGGTCTGCTGCGCTTTGCCCTGCCGTTGTTCCCCAACGCCTCGGCCGAGTTCGCCCCAATCGCCATGGTGCTGGGCCTGATCGGCATTTTCTACGGTGCCTTCCTGGCCTTTGCGCAAACCGACATCAAGCGTCTGGTGGCCTACTCCAGCGTCTCGCACATGGGCTTTATCCTGATCGGTATCTACTCCGGCAGCCAGCAAGCGCTGCAAGGCGTAGTAGTGCAAATGCTTGCCCACGGTCTGTCGGCAGCTGCACTGTTCATCCTCTGCGGCCAGCTCTATGAGCGCCTGCACACTCGCGACATGCGCGAGATGGGTGGCCTGTGGTCTCGGATAGCGTACCTGCCTGCCATCAGCCTGTTCTTCGCTGCTGCTTCGCTGGGTTTGCCGGGTACCGGTAACTTTGTCGGCGAATTCCTGATCCTGCTGGGCTCATTCAAGAGCACCCCATGGATCGTGGTGGTGGCCACCTTCGGTTTAGTCGTCGGTTCGGTCTACTCGCTGATCATGATCCACCGTGCCTATTTCGGCCCAGCTAAAGCCGAAGATACCCTACACGGCATGAATGGCCGTGAACTGGGCATGGCCTTGAGCCTGGCGATCCTGCTGATTCTGCTCGGGGTGTATCCGCAACCGATTCTGGATACCTCCGCCGCCACCATGCAGGGCGTGCAAAGCTGGCTGGACACGGCCTTCACTCAACTCGCTTCGGCCCGGTAAGTAAGAGTTATGGAATTGACCATTCAACACCTCATCGCCCTGCTACCGCTGCTGGTCACTTGTGCCACCATCGTGGTGGTCATGCTGGCGATTGCCTGGCGGCGTCATCACTCACAGACCTTCATCCTCTCGGTCGTGGGTCTCAATCTGGCGCTGCTGTCGATTATCCCAGCCCTAAAAGTTGCGCCGTTGGCCGTCACCGGCCTGCTGCAGATAGACAGCTATGCCTGCTTCTACATCGGCCTGATCCTCGCCGCGACGTTGGCCTGTGTCACCCTGGCTCACGCCTACTTGGGTGGTGAAGGGGCTAGCGGCCCTGGATTCCCGGGCAACCGTGAAGAGTTCTACCTACTGATTCTGCTGGCTGCAGCCGGCGGTATCGTGTTGGTCAGCGCACAGCACCTGGCCGGCCTGTTTATCGGCCTGGAGCTGCTCTCGGTGCCGGTCTACGGCCTGGTGGCCTACGCCTTCTTCAACAAGCGCTCGCTGGAAGCCGGGATCAAATACATGGTCCTCTCGGCTGCCGGCTCGGCCTTCCTGCTGTTTGGCATGGCCCTGTTGTATGCCGACGCGGGTACCCTGAGCTTTGCCGGTCTGGGCAGCAAGTTGAGCGCCAGTGGACACCTCAGCCAACTGGTTCATCTAGGCGTTGGCATGATGCTGATCGGCCTTGCCTTCAAACTGTCGATGGTGCCGTTCCACCTGTGGACTCCGGACGTCTATGAAGGCGCTCCAGCGCCGGTGGCGGCCTTCCTCGCCACCGCCAGCAAGGTGGCCGTGTTTGCCGTCCTGCTGCGCCTGTACCAGCTGTCCCCTGCTCTGGCAGGGGGCTGGTTAAACGACCTGTTGAGCCTGATCGCAATTGCCTCGATCCTGATCGGCAACCTGCTGGCCCTGACCCAGAACAACCTCAAGCGCCTGCTCGGCTACTCGTCGATCGCCCACTTCGGCTACCTGCTGGTGGCCTTGATCGCCAGTAATGGCATGGCGGTAGAAGCCATTGGCGTGTACCTGACCACCTATGTGCTGACCAGCCTGGGTGCCTTCGGCGTGGTCACCCTGATGTCCACTCCGTTCCACGGCCGCGATTGCGATGCGCTGTACGAATACCGCGGTCTGTTCTGGCGCCGACCGACACTCACAGCCGTACTGACCTTGATGATGCTGTCGTTGGCCGGCATTCCGCTGACCGCAGGCTTTATCGGCAAGTTCTACATCATCGCGGTGGGCGTCGAGGCTCACCTCTGGTGGTTGCTGGGCAGCCTGATCATCGGTAGCGCCATCGGTGTGTTCTATTACCTGCGGGTGATGGTCACCCTGTTCCTGGTGACGCCGGGCCTGCATCGTCACGATGCTCCGGAGAACTGGGGCCAGCGCGCTGGCGGCATCATGCTTATGGCAATTGCCGCCTTGACCCTGCTGCTCGGCGTCTACCCGCAACCGCTGCTCGAACTGCTGCAACACACCGCTCTCACAGCGCTGTAACGCCAGCAAGCCATAAAAAGCCCGGCCATGTGCCGGGCTTTTTTGTCTGACGTGTTGCGTACTGCGCCAAAGCAAACGTCGCACCGCTGGAACTACTTCAGCTGCCAATGTCGCAGATATAACCGCACCCACGACAACCAACATCGTGTTCCTGTGGCCCTGCCCATCATGCCCTGCTCAGCGGATACAACACCAACGCCGCCAGCACCAGGTAACGCGCACTCTTGGCCAGCAGCACCAACAACAAGAAACGCGCGAAAGGTTCGCGCATCACCCCGGCGACTAGAGTCAGTGGGTCCCCTACCACCGGTAACCAACTGAGCAACAGGCTCCAGCGCCCGTAGCGTTGATACCAATTTTGTGCGCGCAGCAACTGCGCCGGGCTGACCGGAAACCAGCGACGCGATTGAAAGCGCACCAGCTCACGCCCCAGCCACCAATTGATGGTCGAGCCCAAAGTGTTGCCGGCGATGGCCACCAGCAACAAGGCCGCAACGCTGTAATTATCGGTCAGCAGCAGAGCCACCAACCCGGCTTCCGATTGCAGAGGCAACAGAGTCGCGGCGCCCAGCGCCAACAGAAAGAGACCGAAGTAGGCCATCAGCGTCGACGCCGACTCATGCAGCCTTCCAAGCGCTGA
>NKIE01000287.1 GCA_002256055.1 Pseudomonas sp. PGPPP3
GGAATCGACAACTCAACCGGTGGGGCAAAAAGTGGGGGCAAAATTGAAATCAGCACAAAACATTCGCCCATAAAAAAATCCAGTCACCGCTAAGTGACTGGATTTCTTGGAGATTTATGGTCGGGACGGAGTGATTCGAACACTCGACCCCTAGCACCCCATGCTAGTGCGCTACCGGACTGCGCTACGCCCCGACTAGGCGTTGTACCACTTTCGAGAACTTCCAAAAGCGCTGAAACTATACAATAAGCATTTGATATATGGAAGTTTTTTGCATGGTGACTGGCTTACTTACGTAGTACCAGGAGCACATCTTCCAGCTCGGCAATCATCTGCCGAATCATCTGTTTGTATTGGGTCGCATCTTCTTTGGCTTCATCACCCGACATGCGCTGACGCGCTCCGCCGATGGTGAAACCTTGATCGTAAAGCAGGTCGCGGATTTGCCGAATCATCAGCACATCCTGACGCTGGTAATAGCGACGATTACCTTTTCGCTTTACCGGATTGAGCTGTGGGAACTCTTGTTCCCAGTAGCGCAAAACATGCGGTTTGACCGCACAGAGCTCGCTGACCTCGCCAATGGTGAAGTACCGCTTGCCGGGTATGGGCGGTAACTCGGCGTTATGACTTGGTTCCAGCATAGGCTTCGACTCTGGCTTTCAATTTTTGCCCTGGACGGAAAGTCACTACACGGCGCGCCGTGATGGGAATTTCCTCGCCTGTCTTTGGATTACGTCCGGGGCGCTGGGACTTGTCGCGCAAATCAAAATTGCCGAAACCGGACAATTTGACCTGCTCGTTGTCTTCCAGCGCGTGCCGAATTTCCTCAAAAAACAGTTCCACCAGTTCCTTGGCTTCCCGTTTATTCAGGCCTAGCTCTTCATACAGACGTTCGGCCATTTCAGCTTTCGTCAGAGCCCCCATACGCTACTTCCTTAACGTGGCGTTGAACCTTTGTTCCAGCGAGCTGAGGATATTTTCAATTGTAGTATTGACCTCATCATCATTAAGAGTGCGCGATGGATGCTGCCAGGTCAAGCCAACCGCAAGGCTTTTTCTATGTGGATCAATACCTTTACCGTGATACACATCAAATAGCTTGAGGTCGGTCAGGCAGTCACCCGCCTGCGCGCGAATACCATCAAGCACCACAGTTGCCGCCACATCACGATCAACCAGCAGAGCCAAATCGCGGCGCACTTCTGGGAAGCGCGACAACTCTTGGAATTTCGGCAAACGTCCGCTCGCCACTTCCGCCAGCACTAGCTCAAACAGATAAACCGGCTGATCAATGCCCAAGGTCTTGGCCAGCTCTGGATGCAGCGCACCGACAAATCCAACCAAGCAGCCATCACGCTCGATACGAGCAGTCTGACCGGGATGCAGCGCAGGATGCTCACCCGCGGCAAAACTGAATTCGTTAGCCGAACCCGCGCACGCCAGCAGAGCCTCGACATCAGCTTTGATGTCGTAGAAATCCACCGTATCGCGAGCATGCGCCCAGGCTTCAGGCAAACGGCCACCGCAGATAACGCCCGCGAGCATGGCCTCTTGCTTCAGGCCCTCCAGCTGACCAACAAAGCGCAGGCCGCTTTCAAACATGCGCACGCGTGTCTGCTGGCGATTGAGGTTGTGCTGCAACGCCTTGACCAAACCTGGCCACAAGGAGGAGCGCATCGCCGCCATGTCAGCCGAAATCGGGTTGGCCAGCATCAGCGGCGCAACACCAGGGTTGAACAGCTCGAACATTTTCGGATCGATGAAGCTGTAGGTAATCGCTTCCTGATAACCGCGCGCAACCAGCAAACGCCGCAGTGCCGGCAGCTCAACCGCCGCTTCGGCTTTGCGCTGGGGCGCCAGGCGCGCTTGCGGGTAGCGTACTGGCAGACGGTTATAGCCATACAGGCGAGCCAGCTCTTCGATCAGGTCGACTTCAAGGCTGATATCGAAGCGATGGCTCGGCACTACAACCTGCCAACGGCCAGGACCCTCCGCCGTTACACCCAAGCCCAAACCGCCAAGCAGACGCTCAACTTCGCTGTCATCCATAACCATGCTGAGCATTTGCTCAATACGCTCGGAGCGCAGGGTAATGGGGGCAATATTCGGTAAATCGGCGGCGCTTTCTACAGCAATGATTGGCCCAGGCTCGCCACCAACAATCTCCAGCAACAGGCCTGTAGCGCGCTCCATGGCCTCACGGGCCAGTTGCGAGTCAACACCGCGCTCGAAACGATGCGATGAGTCGGTGTGCAGACCGTAAGAGCGTGCTTTGCCAGCCAGGGCAATGGTGTCAAAGAAGGCGCTTTCCAAGAACAGATCACACGTTGTGGCACTTACGCCACTGCTCTCGCCGCCCATGACGCCGGCAATCGCCAGTACACGTTCATGGTCCGCAATAACCAGAGTGTTGGCGCGCAAGCTGATGTCCTGGCCGTCCAGCAGCACCAGCTTCTCACCCTCTTCCGCCATACGCACACGGATGCCACCGTTGATCTGGACAAGATCAAAGGCATGCATGGGTTGACCGAGTTCGAGCATGACGTAGTTGGTGACATCAACGACGGCATCAATACTGCGCACATCAGCGCGGCGCAGACGCTCGACCATCCACAGGGGGGTCGGCTTGGAGACGTCTACATTACGCACTACGCGGCCCAAATAACGCGGGCAAGCCTTCGACTCAAGAACTTCGACAGGTAACGTCTGCTCCTGAACAGCCGCTATCGCGAGCACCTGCGGACGACTGACCGGCGCGGCGTACAACGCACCCACTTCACGCGCCAAGCCGGCCAGCGACAAGCAATCACCGCGGTTAGGCGTGAGGTCAACTTCAATGCTGACGTCGTTGAGCTGCAGATAGGTGCGCACGTCTTCACCGACAGGCGCGTCGGCTGCCAATTCCAGCAGACCGTCATTTTCTTCGCTGATCTGTAGCTCGGCAGCCGAACAGAGCATGCCGTTGGACTCAACACCACGAAGCTTGGCTTTTTTGATCTTGAAGTCGCCCGGCAACTCGGCACCGATCATGGCAAACGGGATCTTCAGGCCGGGGCGCACATTGGGCGCGCCACACACCACCTGAAATGTCTCGACGCCATTGCTGACCTGGCAAACGCGAAGCTTGTCGGCGTCAGGGTGCTGCTCAGTGCTCAGCACCTCACCGACCACAATGCCGGAGAACTGCCCAGCCGCTGGGGTCACACTGTCGACCTCCAGACCAGCCATGGACAAACGAGCCACCAGCTCGTCGCTGGAAACCTGCGGGTTAACCCAGGTCCGCAGCCACTGTTCGCTAAATTTCATCCTGCTCTCCTAAGCGCCCACCCACAGAGGGCGTGGCGCTTGGTCATATCTGGTTAAACACAGCCGCCCTGCAACGGGCGCGATGCGACAGCCTGCCTGACTAACGAAACTGCGCCAGGAAACGCAAGTCGTTATCGAAGAACAGGCGCAAGTCATTGACGCCATAGCGCAACATGGCGAGGCGCTCAACGCCCATACCAAAGGCAAAGCCTTGGTATTTTTCCGGGTCGATGCCGGACATTTTCAATACGTTCGGATGTACCATCCCGCAGCCCATAACTTCAAGCCAGCCGGTTTGCTTGCACACACGGCAGCCTTTACCGCTACACATCACACACTGCATGTCGACTTCGGCAGAGGGCTCGGTGAATGGGAAGAATGACGGGCGGAAACGCACACCCAGGTCCTTCTCGAAGAACACTCGCAGGAACTCTTCGATGGTGCCTTTGAGGTCGGCAAAGCTGATGCCTTCGTCGATCAGCAGGCCTTCGACCTGATGGAACATCGGCGAATGGGTGATATCCGAATCACAGCGGTACACGCGACCAGGGCAGACGATGCGGATTGGCGGCTGTTGCGATTCCATGGTGCGCACCTGAACCGGCGAGGTATGGGTACGCAGCAACATGTTGGCATTGAAATAGAAGGTGTCATGCATCGCACGGGCCGGGTGGTGGCCAGGGATGTTGAGGGCTTCAAAGTTGTGGTAATCGTCCTCCACCTCGGGGCCTTCAGCGATGCCGTAGCCAATCCGGGTGAAAAACTGCTCGACACGCTCCAGCGTGCGAGTCACGGGATGCAAGCCGCCCGAGGTCTGACCACGACCTGGCAGGGTTACATCAATGCATTCTGCGGCCAGCTTGGCCGTTAATTCCGCTTGCTCAAGCAATGCCTTGCGGGCATTGAGCACTTCCTGCACACGTTCCTTGGCCGCATTGATCAGCGCACCGACTTTCGGCCGCTCATCTGCCGGCAGATCGCCCAGGGTCTTCATCACCTGAGTCAACTCGCCCTTCTTACCAAGATAAAGAACACGCAATTGCTCCAGAGCATTTACGTCTTCAGCACGCTGCACGGCCTCAAGCGCTTGAGAGACCAGCGCATCCAGATTTTCCATGTACAAACTCCAGATACGAAATAGGGGAAGAGCCCGAAAGCTCTTCCCCTATTGGTGACGTTTAGCACCGGGCGAGCCCGGTGATTGTCGGGGACTTAAGCCAGGGTGGCTTTCGCTTTCTCGACAATCGCAGCAAACGCCGCTTTTTCGTTCACTGCCAGATCAGCCAGAACCTTTCGGTCGATCTCGATCGCTGC
>NKIE01000288.1:0-4219 GCA_002256055.1 Pseudomonas sp. PGPPP3
GCCACCCAGCTGCTGTCCAAGGAGCTGAAAGCCGCCTTCGTTGAGAACACCCGCCTCGACTACATCGAAGTGCGTGAACGCACCGCCGCGCGCAGCTCGCGCACCGAGCGCCTGCCCTACGCCGCAGCGGTCGCCAACAAGCCGAAATTCGACTGGGGCACCTACCAGCCGCCAGTACCAAGCTTTACCGGCACCCGTGTGCTGGACGATATCGACCTCAACGTGCTGGCCGAGTACATCGACTGGACGCCGTTCTTTATCTCCTGGGATTTGGCCGGCAAGTACCCGCGCATCCTCACCGACGAAGTGGTTGGCGAAGCCGCCACCGCGCTGTTCGCCGACGCCCAGGCGATGCTGAAGAAGCTGATCGACGAAAAACTCATCAGCGCCCGCGCCGTACTAGGCTTCTGGCCCGCCAACCAAGTGCAGGACGACGATATCCAGCTGTACGGCGACGACGGCCAGCCGCTGGCCAAACTGCATCATCTGCGCCAGCAAACCATCAAGCCGGACGGCAAGCCGAACTTCGCCCTGGCTGACTTCGTGGCACCGCAAGACAGCGGCCTGACCGATTACGTCGGTGGTTTTATCACCACCGCCGGCATCGGCGCAGAGGAAGTGGCCAAGGCCTACCAAAACGCTGGCGACGACTACAACTCGATCATGGTCAAAGCCCTGGCCGACCGCCTGGCCGAAGCCTGCGCCGAGTGGCTGCACAAGCAAGTGCGCACCGACTTCTGGGGCTACGACAAGGACGAAGCGCTGGATAACGACGCGCTGATCAAAGAGCAGTACATAGGCATCCGCCCTGCCCCCGGCTACCCGGCCTGCCCGGACCACACCGAAAAAGGCACCCTGTTCGACCTGCTCGACCCGGCCGCCACCCACAACCAAGCCGGCCGCAGTGGCGTGTTCCTCACCGAACACTACGCCATGTTCCCGGCCGCCTCGGTCAGCGGCTGGTACTTCGCCCACCCGCAGGCCCAGTACTTCGCCGTCGGCAAGGTGGATCAAGACCAAGTCGAAAGCTACACCGCACGCAAAGGCCAGGACATGGCCGTTAGCGAGCGCTGGCTGGCACCGAACCTGGGCTACGACTACTAAGCCCCGCCCCAGCCAATCAGGCCCGCTTATGCGGGCCTGATGGTTTATGGACAACCCCGGCACACGACTGAATAGCCGCCGGTAGGCTGACGCTTTGGGTCAGCACAACGACCCGAACTGGCGCCGTTCGCAATAGTGCGTCCGCGAGCCCGCGCGTAATGTCCCAGGCATCGCTCGCCAGCCCATACGCCAAGCAGACTTTTACCTCAATACGAATAATTACCGGTTAATTATTCGTGAAGGCCTTGATCCATAATCTTCTTCAGAGTTCCATCCTTGGTAATAATTTCAAGCCCTTTATTGAAGTCGGCGTTTTTTATTTCAAAACCAGGAAATTTTCTTGAGAAGGCATTGAAGAACTTGATCGTTGCCAAAGGCGGATCAACAGCTACGACTTTTCCGGCGCTTCCTTTAAACTCGGTCGTTAATAAATTCTGTATCGTAATTCGCTTATCAAGGATCAAACCTACGCGACCACCTAGAAGCTTTCTAATATTACTTGATTTATCACTTACCAGTTCCTTTTTAATCATAGTCGCGCTATCAAATTCAGGTGTATATTTCGCACCAATGATAGTCCCAACAGTCAATCCATTGAGATCCTCCAATTTAGAATATTGAAACCTAGAATCTCGCAACTTAAAAAATGTCAACTGAGTGATCCCGATACTTTCGGAATAAAGCATCGATTCCGCCCGTTCGTCGGTGTAAAAAAAACCCAACAAGGCTTCACTCGCACCAGTCGTTACATCATGGATTGCCCGCGCCCCAAGTACATATTTGATTTCGACTGAATAACCAACGCGTTCAAAAGCAGCTTCCGTGATTGTGACCAGAAACCCACCCTCCTTGGAAGGTTCGGCAACAAAACTGACAGTATTTGTCTGCGCTGTAAGTTGATTAGGTAAAAAAAATCCTAACACCCCAAAGATTATAAACATTTTCTTGTTCATGGCATCACCTTCGAGGCATAAGCTATCTTACCTGACATACAGAATTGTCTTCCTTATCTGTACTGTCAAGCGCAGATACGTTCGCCTAACGGGGTCAGAAAACGGGCAATAAAGCACGTCAGCCCGTGTCATAGGGCGGAGAGCCTTAAACCTGGCAGATCCCAGGTTTGTTTTGTTCCGCCAAATGTAATCTCCAGTCAAGTTGAGGTGTTCCCACCCCAGCGGTGACAGGAAGGAAATAAACAGTAATGCCAGCGGCCGCCCGGTGCAATTGCTCCCCATTCTAGATAGACGGAGCTCAAAAACACGATTGCTACTGATACCAAAGTTAGCTCGCTGACCCGACATATTTGCTGTTCGAACCCATAACCACAGGTATCACAAAGCTGATTGAATAACACGACACGGACAAGAGTATTTCGAGCCTCACCCTTGTTCAACTCTGTATAAACCCGCCGACACAATCTCCCACCCCGCAGCCAATCCGAAATAACTCAAAATACACTTCTTAATCAACACATAGCCCCACATTAATATTTCTGAAGAAACTAAACTCAGAAAACCAAGCATAGAAATACTTAAGCACGCATAAAATACAACCAAAAAAACCAATACAGAAACACATTAATCGCTTGCGACTTTTTGAGCCCTGACACTCTTGACAAAATAAAATATAGAATCGAGACTTGCTGTATTTAACCCATTAATAACCACGAGCGAAACGACAACAATAGAAAGTCATGAAACCCAGAATCTATTTGAGCCTGAAATATAATTGATTAAAATCAAAATCGCACAAAGCCTTCAATTCGACTCACCTATGTCACGACCTTTTGCTCTTCGCCTTGCTCGGTAAAAACCGCGCTATTTAAAGACTCGCAAGTCAAGACAACACTATGCACTTCACCATCCAACTTAAAATCCCGAGAACAAATGAGAAATATATGGGCTGTAGATGTTAAGCAACAACCCATTTTCCTCGCGCGATATCGATGAAGACTTAATTTATTGGCATAGCGCCCTGGCCACTCTGTAGCTAGCACAGCGGGGGGCCAAGCGCTCAATCGAGCACGTGGATCATGATTTTTATCGGCCTTATTCCGCTACAGGACTCACCTGCTGCGACCGCGCGCTTCACCAAACAGTGAATCAGTCCAGCGCAAACGCAAAAAGCCCCGCCAGCAAAACTGGCGGGGCTTTTTTGTTGCTGCCGGATCAGGCGGCCAGGCTGTTTTGCGCGCGCTCCTGGCTGGCGAAGCGCAGCATCCATTCGGCCACCACCACGCCCTGATGCGGCAGGCTCATGCTGCTGATGGCCTGCTGGTAGCGGGCCTCGCCGAGGAATTCGCGGCGCAAGTTGAGCAGGCCCAGTTCGTAGTCGTCGACAAACTCCGGGTGGGCCTGGAAGCACAGCACCTGGTCGCCGATGCTATAGGCCGCGTTCGGGCAGAACGGACTGCTGGCTAACAGCGTGGCGCCGGCTGGTAGTTCGGTGACCTGGTCCTGATGGAACACCAGCATATCGAGGTGTTCCAACGGCGGACTCATCCACTCGGGTTGTTCGAGCAAGGCATAACGATTGACGCCAATACCCCAGCCTTGAGCGGCACGTTCGGTCTTGCCGCCCAGCAACAGGGCCAGCAGTTGGTGGCCGAAGCAGATGCCTATCAGGCGGTCGCCGTTGTCATAGCGCTCGATCAGGAACTTGCGCAGGGTCTGAATCCACGGATCAGTGCCGAACGAGTCGGCCTTACTGCCGGTAATCAAATAGGCGTCGTAGCCCTGGGCAGCATCCGGGTAGCAACCTTCCACCACGTTGAACACATCGAACTGCGCCGGTATCGACTGCTTCTCAAACAACTGCCTGAACATTCGGCCATAGCCGTGATACTGCTCGATCAACTGAGGTCGGAGGATGTCGGTTTCCAGGATGCAGATGCGCATGGTCATAGTTGGGGATGGTTACCTCTTGCAAAATGTTGGAATGGGAAAAACGCGCGCTTTTTAACACGTCATTTCGCCCATGAAAACCATCCATTTCCGCCCCTCGGCAAATCGTCTGGACCACTGGCGCCACGCGGCTTCCAGCATGTTCCTGCAGAGGCCGAAATACGGCACTTGAGGGCGAAAAGTGGCGACCAAGGCAGACGCAAATAATCGAC
>NKIE01000288.1:4229-4603 GCA_002256055.1 Pseudomonas sp. PGPPP3
ATAATCGACCAACGGTAGCTATTTTTTCGGACCGCCGCATGCCACTGAGTGGCCTTGACGCTGTTCGGCAGGCGGGTCAAGGGCAGCTTGGCTCGCCTTCCACTGCGTGACTCGACCCTGAGCGCCAAACGCTTCAACAATGTCAGCCGCCGTTGCAATACTGGAAGCCCCAACAGCCGCCACTGATGCTTGTGAGCGCGTCTGTGCCACCTGTTACTCACCTACATTTCGAAGTGTTTGCGCACACAGTCTTCCAGGAGTTGACGCGAGTCGGCTTCGTCGCTGTATTCAAGACGCCCATAAAGGGTTTTGGCGATGCGGCTAAAGACCTGCATCACCGCGGGGTCAAAATGACTGCCGGTGTCTTTTGCCAG
>NKIE01000289.1 GCA_002256055.1 Pseudomonas sp. PGPPP3
TGTATCTGCTGGCGGTTCATGTCATGCGTGAGTCGATCAAAGAAGGCATGGCCGAGCCGGTCGAGGAATGCGCTAAGGAACTGGATTGGTGAATTGGCAGCTCGTCTACACAAAGCAAGCACAGAAAGATGCACAGAAGCTGGCTGCAGCAGGCTTAAAGGACAAAGCCAAAGCCCTGCTGGCTGTCGTACAGGACAACCCGTTTCAGACCCCGCCGCCCTATGAAAAGCTCATTGGAGATCTTGCCGGGGCATACTCACGGCGAATCAATATTCAGCATCGCTTGGTTTATCAGGTGCTGCAGGATGAGCAAGTAGTGAAGGTTTTACGGCTCTGGTCGCACTACGACTGACACAGGCTTCGACACTTTTTCGACACCACCAAAAGCCAGAAAGCAAAAAGCCCCGAAATCTTGTTAGAAATCAGGGCTTTAGCGTATCGAAAATGGCGGTGAAGAAGGGATTCGAACCCTTGATACGATTTCTCGTATACACACTTTCCAGGCGTGCTCCTTCAACCGCTCGGACACTTCACCGGTACTCGGCAAACCGTGGTCTGTCGAGGCGCGCTAATCTAGCCGAAGAGACTGCTAAAGGCAACGTGTTTTTTCAGGCGATTCAAACTCTTATGCATAACACCCAGCGCATTGACGGGTGCGATTGAATCCTCGGCAGGGCTGACCTGCCAGTCAGCCACGGCGCTTTACCTTGACGCTGCGGGTCGGTAAGGTCGGCGCCACGTCATTCCAAGGAATTATTGTCATGAGTGAGCTGATCTCCTACCACCTCGAAGATGGCATCGCCACCTTGACCCTGAGCAACGGCAAGGTCAACGCCATTTCCCCGGACGTCATCGCCGCCTTTAATAGCGCGCTGGACCAGGCCGTGCAGGACAAGGCCATCGTCATCATTACCGGCCAGCCAGGCATTCTCTCCGGCGGCTACGACCTAAAGGTCATGACCTCCGGCCCACAAAACGCCGTGGCCCTGGTCACCGCAGGCTCAACCCTCGCGCGCCGCATGCTCTCGCACCCCTACCCGATCATCGTGGCCTGCCCAGGCCATGCAATCGCCAAAGGCGCCTTTATTCTGCTCTCGGCTGATTACCGCATCGGCGTCGACGGCCCGTTCAATATCGGCCTGAATGAAGTGCTGATCGGCATGACCATGCACCACGCAGGCATTGAGCTGGCCCGTGACCGTCTGCGCAAATCGGCGTTCAGCCGCTCGGTAATCAACGGCGAACTGTTCAACCCGCAAGACGCCGTGGATGCGGGCTTCCTCGACAAGGTAGTGCCTGCGGACCAATTGCTGGCCAGCGCCTTGGCTGTGGCCCAGCAGATGAAGAAGATCAACATGACTGCGCACAAGAACACCAAGCTGAAGGTGCGCAAGGCCATGCTCGAAAGCCTGGACAAGGCCATCGAGATGGATCAGCAGCACCTCGGCTGAGCCCTACCAGGCACCGCCAGAAGCCCGGCCTAGCGCCGGGCTTTTTATTGGCCGGCGATCAGCTGACGACCGGCGGGTCCTTTGATTGCCGAAAAGAGTGCACGCCCGTACACTGCGCGCCTTTTTGTCTGCCCATAGGCCTCCCCGATGCTTTTCCTCGCCCGCATGTTGTTGCTGAGCCTGCATTTTATTGCAGCCGGCATTGTTGGTCTGCTGCTTGGCCTGTGCCGCCCTTTCAACCCGGATAACAGCCGTCTGTGTGCATTGTTTTATTCCTGGCCGGCACTGCGCATTCTCGGCCTGCGGGTTGAAACCGAAACCACCAGCTTGCGCGACCACGTGCGCAGTGCCGTGATCGTGGCTAACCACCAGTCCAACTACGACCTGTTCGTGGTCGGCAGCGTGGTGCCGGCACGGACCGTTTGCCTGGGCAAGAAGAGCCTGAAATGGGTACCGTTTTTCGGCCAGTTGTTCTGGCTGTCGGGTAACGTGCTGATTGACCGCGGCAATGCGGCGCAAGCCAAGCAGGCCATGCTCACCACCACCGACACCCTGCAGCACAAAGACACCTCCATCTGGGTGTTTGCCGAGGGCACACGCAACCTCGGCAAAGGGCTGCTGCCGTTCAAGAAAGGCGCCTTCCAGATGGCCATTGCCGCCGGCGTGCCGATCGTATTGGTGTGCACCAGCACCTACGTCAAACACATGCAACTCAATCGCTGGAACAGCGGCACCATCAAGATTCGCTCCCTGGCACCGATCCCCACGGCCGGCTTGACCCTGGATGACCTGCCCGCCTTGATGGAGCAGTGCCAGCAGCAGATGCATACCTGTATCGACCGTCTCGATGCTGAGATTGAAGGCCGCGCCTAAAACGCCCGCCTGCAACGCAAAAGCCCGGCTAAATGCCGGGCTTTTTGTATCGCGACGCTGCCTAACTCAGGCACGCAAACGGCGAGTCTTCCAGGTGCCTACACCGTTGTGCAGCAGATTGGCGCAGAACGACCACAGCCCCGATTCATTGGGTTTGGGCGCCTGCCCCTTGGCCATGCGGCGCAGCTGACGCGAATACCAAACCACTTCCATCAACGCCATACGGTCGATAGCTTTGATGCCCGTACTGATCGGCCGCACCGCATATTGCGGCTCCTGACCGGCCAGCAAGCGCTGCGGCAGGTCGGGCTCGATGGCCAGGCCGCGGGCCAGGCCGATCAGGTCCATGGCGCCACTGCTGAGCGCCGTCGCCATGCCGCCAAGGCTGCGGAAACCACCGGTAACCATCAACGGCACCGGTACCGCCTCGCGCACCTTCTCGGCAAACTCGAGGAAGTACGCCTCACGGGCCAGGGTGCTGGCCCGATGGCGCTTCTGATCACTCATGGCCGGTGCTTCATAGGTGCCGCCGGACAGCTCGACCAGGTCAATGCCCTCCTCATGCAGCGCCTGAATCACCGCCATCGACTCGTCTTCGCTAAAGCCGCCCTGCTGAAAGTCCGCCGAGTTGAGCTTGATGCCAATCGGGAACGTCGGGCCGACTTCCGCACGCATGGCCCGATAGACTTCCAGCACGAAACGCCGACGGTTCTCCGCACTGCCCCCCCACTGATCGCTGCGCTGATTGGTTAGCGGCGAAAGGAACTGGCTGACCAAATAACCATGCGCCGCGTGGATCTGCACACCACTGAATCCGGCGCGCTTGACGATGCCCGCCGAACGCGCAAAGCGCTGGATCAGCGCCACAATCTCGCCTTCAGTCAATGCCCGCGGCGGGGCGAAAAAGGCCTGCAAGGCCGGGCTGAAAGGCACCGCCGAGGGCGACACGTTCTCGGCATTCAACCCCTTGGGCGACTGGCGGCCGGGGTGATTGAGCTGCACCCAGAGCTGCGTACCGTCCGCCTGGCCAGCCGCCGCCCAGCGCTGCAGGAGCGGCATATCACTGTCATCTTCAATGGCCACATTGTTCGGCTCACCCAAGGCCCGGCGATCGATCATGGCGTTGCCGGTAATCAGCAGGCCAATGCCACCCGCCGCCCAGCGCCCGTACAAACGCACCAACGCCTCAGTGGCGTGGTTATCGGTAGTGCCCAATGCTTCACTCATCGCCGATTTAGCCAGACGGTTCTTCAGGCGACTGCCATTGGGCAGCGTTAGCGCTTGTTGCAGCAGGTATTGAGGACTGTCCATCGATCGTACTCCGGGGTGGGCCAATGGCTGCTACCCTAGAAAACGATTCGATAGTTGTCAAACTATAGAAGTGGCCGAATATGTCACAATCACTCAGCCCAATCTTTGGATAGCCTGATGAGCATGCCCACCCCCACCGAACGCGAGCAATTGGCCAAGGCGTTCAAAGCCCTGTCGTCACCCAATCGCCTGGCCATGTACCTGGACCTCTTAGCCCAGGAAGAAACCAGCGTGGCCCACTGCTGCCTCGGCGATCTGATTGCACGCCTGGAGATCGGCGCACCCACCGTTTCTCATCACATCAAGGAGCTGGTCAACGCCGGTTTGATCGAGGTACAGCGGGACGGCAAGTTCGTGCGCTGCCGGCTCAATGCGGCCATGCGCATACGGCTGGCGGCCTTCTTCAGCGCGCCTTAATAGGCCCGAGGTCAGGCACTCAAGCGTTCGCGCAAGCGCCCGAGCATGCCCAGCAGACTGCCGAGCTTTTCCCGCTCCGGCTCATCGCGCGGCACCACCGGCAAACGCTGTACTCGCTCTGCCGACTGGCCGCGCAACAGCAAGGCTTGTGCAGCAGCCGCCTGCAGGCCTTTATCGAACAGCCCCTTGCGGATCGGCTTGGGTAAATAGCGGAAGATCTGCGCCTCGTTGATCAGCTTGAGCAGCGCCTGGGTATCTTGAAACGGCGTAACCACCAAACTGAGCAAACGCGGGTGCAGGCGCGCCAGGGTCTTGAGCAAGGGAACGGTATCCTCACCCGCCAGTTTCAGATCGCTGACCAGCAGATCAACCGACTCGTGATTGAGAAACTGCAACGCCTCAGCCAGATTGGCTGCTCGCAGCAGACGGTGCCCGCCGGCCACACAAAACTCGGCAACCACCGCCAGGGTTTGCGGATCGTCATCAAGCAATAACAACTTCAGCGCCGTGGTTGCCGACACCGGCGACTGCAGCACTGCAGC
>NKIE01000290.1 GCA_002256055.1 Pseudomonas sp. PGPPP3
CGGCCAGCACGAAGTGCCCGTGGAATGGCTGATCGGCGAGCGCTAAAACCTTTTTCAAAGCTGTTGCGCTGGGTTATGCGGCGTTAAACGCTGGCTCGGATGCTCATTTACGGCCAGTAAACTCCGCGTCCTCGCCAGCTTTTGCCTTGCCTAACCTGCGCTCACGACGCTTTGCGAACAGGTTTGGTGACTGATCATTTCATCGAGTTGACCCATGCGCATCGAGCCCCGTCCATTACCCGCCGACCTGCCTGACCTGGGCGATCTGCCGCCGCTGCTGACCCGGCTGTATGCGGCCCGTGGCGTGCGCTCGGCCGTGGAGCTGGACAAGGGGCTGGCGCGGTTGATTCCGTATCAACGGCTGAAGGGTATCGATGCCGCCGTGAGCCTGCTGGTCACGGCCTTGCAGCAGCGCCAACGCATTTTGATCGTCGGCGACTTCGATGCCGACGGCGCCACTGCCAGTTCGGTCGGCGTGCTGGGGTTGCGCATGCTTGGCGCCGCCCATGTTGATTATCTGGTGCCCAACCGCTTCGAGTACGGCTACGGCCTGACCCCGGAGATCGTGGCCGTGGCCTTGCAGCGTGCGCCGCAGTTGCTGCTGACCGTGGACAACGGCATCTCCAGCGTTGAGGGCGTTGCCGCGGCCAAGGCCGCGGGGCTGACGGTACTGGTGACCGATCACCACTTGCCGGGCCCTGAGTTGCCGGCCGCCGATGCCATCGTCAATCCCAACCAGCCGGGCTGCGAATTTCCGAGCAAGGCGCTGGCCGGGGTCGGGGTGATGTTCTATGTGCTGCTGGCGCTGCGGGCGCGCTTGCGCGAGCTGAACTGGTTCGCCGAGCGCGGCTTGAATGAGCCCAATCTGGCTGAACTGCTCGATTTGGTCGCGCTGGGCAGCGTGGCCGACGTGGTGCCGCTGGACGCCAACAACCGCATCCTTGTGCATCAGGGCCTGGCGCGCATTCGTGCCGGGCGGGCGCGTCCGGGGTTGCGTGCGGTGCTGGAAGTGGCCGGGCGTGATCATCAGCGGATCAACTCCACCGACCTCGGTTTTATTCTCGGCCCACGCCTGAACGCGGCTGGGCGCCTGGACGACATGAGCCTGGGCATCGAGTGCCTGCTGTGTGAAGACGAGACCCTGGCCCGCGACATGGCGCAGCAACTGGATGAGCTGAACAAGGACCGCAAATCCATTGAGCAAGGCATGCAGCGCGAGGCCCTGGCCCAGCTCAAGGATTTGCCGCTGGCTGATATGCCGTTCGGCCTGTGCCTGTTTGAGCCGGACTGGCACCAGGGGGTGATCGGCATCCTCGCTTCACGCTTGAAGGAGCGTTATCACCGCCCGGCGATTGCTTTTGCCGATGCCGGTGACGGCCTGCTCAAGGGCTCGGCGCGTTCGGTGCCGGGCCTGCATATCCGTGATGCGCTGGACGCTGTGGCGGCCAAGCATCCGGGCTTGATCAGCAAGTTCGGTGGCCATGCCATGGCTGCCGGCCTGTCGCTGCCGCAGGAGCATTACGGTGCCTTTACCGCGGCCTTCGACGCCGAGGTGCGTCGTCAGTTGAACGCTGATGACCTGACCGGTCGCTTGCTCTCCGACGGTCAGCTCAGTGTCACCGAGTTCAACCTGGAACTGGCCAAGGCCCTGCGCCATGCCGGGCCCTGGGGGCAACATTTCCCCGAGCCGCTGTTTCATGGTGTGTTCCAGATCGTCCAGCAGCGTCTGGTCGGCGAGAAGCATCTCAAGCTGGTGCTGAAGACCGAGTGCGGCGGCCAGAGCCTGGACGGCATCGCCTTCAATATTGACCGTGACCTGTGGCCAAACCCGACCGTGCGTTGGGTGGAAGTGGCCTACAAGCTGGATGTGAACGAGTTTCGTGGCAACGAGACGGTGCAGTTGATGATTGCCCACCTAGCGCCGCGCTAAGTCGTCCTAGCAGGCTGTTGAAAAGCTACCTGCGTTGCCGATACGGCGTTAAAAACAGGCTCAGAATGCTCATTTACAACCCGTAAACTCCGCTTCTTCGCCTGTTTTCGCCTTGTCTCGGCTGCCTCGCCTACGTTTTTCAACGGCCTGCTAGCGCAGCATCAGCATCGCGGCTTTCTGCATAAACATGGCGCTGTCGGCTTTCGACATCAGCTCGTCCAGTTCCTCGCCATCCTGTGGGTAGAGGGCAATGCCCAGGCTGGCGCTGACCTGCAGTTGCACGTCGTTCCAGCGCAGTGGCAAGGCGATGGCGCGGCAGATCTGGCTGGTCAGGCGCTGAATATCGGCGTCGCTATGCACGCCATCCAACAGGATCACAAACTCATCACCACCCATCCGCGCCGCCATGTCGGCCTCGCGGATGTGGGCGCTGATCGCTTGAGCTGCATGGATCAGAATGGCGTCACCGGCTTGGTGGCCATGGGCGTCGTTGATCTGCTTGAACTGATTGAGGTCGATGTAGCACAGCGCCAGGCATTCGCCGCTGCGCTTGGCGCTGAGCAGTTTTTGCTTGGCGTAGGGGATAAAACTGTTGCGGTTGGGCAGCCCCGTCAGGCTGTCATTGAAGGCTAGATTGCGTACCTCTTCTTCAGCCACTTGGCGTCGCTGAATTTCGCGTCTTAGACGGCGCTGGCTGGCCATTAAAACCAGCATGATCATTAAGGCTAGACCTGCACCGATACTGATCATGGTAATGATCTTTTGCAGTCGCTCGATCTTGGAGGGCGGATTGGGATCGTAGATAAAGCCCTCCAGCGCGCGTGTATCCCTGACCATGCCAGCTCATGAAAGGCTTCGGCCATGCGTTGCCAGCGCCCGGGGTTCATATGGCCGATTTCAATCAGGTCGGGGAGGATCAGGGCGCGCATGGCCTTGGCCTCAAACTGCAAATGGGCGCGAGGTTTTTTTACCTGGTACTGCGTAAGCAGCAGGTCGATGATGTGTTCGGGGTTGTCCATCGCGTAGCGCCAGCCGCGTAGGGTGGCGCGGCGGAAGGCTTCGACCCGCTCAGGGTGCTGGCGCAGTTCGGTCTCGCTGGTGAACAGGATGTCGCTGTAGAAATCGATGCCGTAGGTGTTGGGCGAGATGATTCGGTAGTCGATGCCGCGTTGTTGTAGATAAAAGGGTTCGTTGGTCAGATAGGAGTTGAACGCGGCCACTTTGCCGGAGACCAGGTCCTCGATGTCGTAGCTGCTGGGTTGTAGCTGGATCAATGTCGGGTCGATGCCTTCGCGACGGAACATGGCCTGGAAGTCCGCATCGGTTTGCGCGTTCATCAGCATGACGTTTTTGCCGATCAGGTCATGCACGGTTTCGATGCCGGCATCGCGGCGCGCGAGCAGCACCGACGGCGAATGCTGAAAGATCACCGCTAGGGCCACCAGCGGCTTGCCCTTGAGTCGCTCATACAGCAGTTCGCTGTTGGACTCGGCGTACTGGGCGCGGCCAGCCAGTACCTCATCCACGGGTGTTTTGCCTGGTGCGCCTTCGTGCAGGCGGACATCAAGGCCTTCTTCGCGGTAATAACCCTGGGCAATGGCGGCGTAGTAGCCGGCAAACTGGAATTGATGCTTCCAGCGCAATTGGAAGTCGATGACGTCGAGGGTGGATTGCTGTGCAAGCGCCCAGCTTGGCAGGAGGAGTGTCCAAGCAAGCAGCGCTGCAGCGCGGCACAATCGCACCCTCGCCGGAGTCTGGCGTAATCGGGTGGTGTAGCAGAAATTTGGCATGACAATCATCCGTGAGTCGACGCGCTTGAGCGACTAGCTACGCATGGATCATGCCTGCCACGCGGGGGCGGTGCAAACCCGCTGGTCGCCAGGGCGGCCAGGCATGTCGGGCAGGCCTGGCACGCGTGAGTTGGCCGCTCAGGGGGCGGTTAACTTTGTTCGTTTACCGCCCGCCAAGCTTCGTCAATTGCACTGTGGGCGTAGGCGCTCCAGGCGGCATCTGAGTTGGCAATGCTGACCTTGCCCAATGGTTGGCGGGCACGTTCCATCAGTTGCGCGCTTTCCTGTTCGTCGTCGAACAAGCTGTTGCTGAAGTAGGAGTAGCCATGGGACCAGCGATTAACGGTTATCTCCAAAATGTCTTTGGCCTGGTCGAAGCCGCCGGGGCCAAGCATGCGTTGCAGTTGCTCACGCAGTTGCGCTTCCAGTTCGGCAAAGCTGGTGGAGTAAAGCTTGCCACGGCCTGCGCGGGCCTGGTCGCGCGCATTCATCCCGCTGTTGGGGCTGGTGGGCACATAGACCATGTGTAGGCAAATAGGCTGTTTCGGGTCGCGAGGATGCTGATAGCCGCCAATATCCACCGGGTAATCGAGTTTGATCCGGCTGTAGGGCAGGGTTGCGGCATAGATTTCATGCACGCCGAGTTTTTCGAAGGCTTGCCAGTTGCGAATGATCACTTTGCTGTACACCAGTGGGAACTTGACGTTCTGGCTCAGCGCGTAGGCTTGTTCGGCGGGCAGATCGCGCAGCAAATAGGGGATCATCATGTTGTAGCAGGCCAGGATGCAGTG
>NKIE01000291.1 GCA_002256055.1 Pseudomonas sp. PGPPP3
TGGCGGTTGGTGGAGCTATATGCACATTGAAATGTATATGCTTAGGGATAATGCCCAAAAGCAGGGGGGGGGAAGGGGGGAAGTTTTAGTTATCATTATTACTAAAGGGCGTTCAGATTTTTAACCCAAAAATTGTCGCCTGCATAGCGCTCTGCAGCTTCCCAGATTACCGCTTTGACGCTTAGTAGGATGGCCAATATGGCCATTTGATGTTACGTATGCTTCAGCCGAATCCGGCCACTCGGTGCCCAGATTGATTTCGTCGCTTGCACCCAAACGCATGAAAGGAGTTGTTAAGAATGAGGGATACCCTTCCAGCAGAACACGGTCTGTCCGCATCAGTGGCTGATGGATTGGTCTATCGATCCGAGGGGGCGATTTCCCTCACAGATGTTCAGTACCTCGCGTTGGAGTCTGGCGTTGCACATGGGCAAAGCATGCTTGTGGTTTCCCCTACCTCCACGGGAAAGACTCAAATTGGGCTCTGGGCTATTGCTGAAGGACTGCTCTCTGGGAATAAAACAGTTTATTTAGTTACTCATCGCGCACTGGCCAAGCAGAAATTTGAAGACTTCAAAACTTTGTTGTTGGACAGATATTTGGAGGGTGATGCTGCTTCCATGGTTGTTGCCACGGGGGACTACGTCGAAGATGCCGCGGGACAGTATTCTGCGGCCCCTCTAAGTGCCCCGCTGGTAATTGCGACATATGAAAAATATTTGGCGCTATTGTCGGCATCTGGTGTGCCAAAAAGTATGCAAAATACGATCGTCGTGTGCGATGAAATTCAGCTGATGGGAGACGAAAATCGCGGACAAAATGTTGAAGTACTTTTAACACTTATGCGGAACGCGGGTTGGAAACAATTTGTAGGATTGTCGGCAGTTTTAAAAGGTAAGGACGCCCAGGACTTAGCGAACTGGTTGCGGGTTCAGCTTATTTTCGAGCAAAAGCGCGAGAAGCATTTGCGGTATGAATGTTGGATTGGAGATCAGATTTATTCAGTAAGCAGTGCGAAATCTGATGTAATGGATTCGGACAGGCGACTGCCTGCTGGAGTGAAAGCGGAAACGATTTCAGCCTTAACATACCTGCTTAAGCAAGATAACCCACCGCTTCCAATTATAGTTTTCTGCATGAAAAAGCAAGATACATATGATCTTGCTGAGGCTTTTGTAGCTTCATACCACAAGGGTAAGTCAGGACAACTTTCGTTAGAGTTTGATACCCTACCTGAAACCTCAGCTAATGCAATGTTGGCGAAGATACTGGATCTCCGGGTTGCGAGTCATAACGCGGATTTGACCGACGAAGAGCGAGGAGTGGTTGAGCGTTATTTGTTAGAAAGTAAGCTGGATGTAGTTTTTGCCACAAGTACTTTGGCAGCAGGTGTGAACTTTCCACTAGGCGCGGCAATATTTTCTAAATGGGAGCGCTGGGATGGTCAGCAAAGGCAATATGTCGCAATAGATAGCGCAGAGTTCCACAATATGTCCGGGCGGGTCGGGCGCATGGGGTTTGAACATGCCGAAGGACGTGTAATATATTTTGGTACCGGGCCGCAACGGTCATTAGCTACAAAATATCTATCAATAGAGCAGCTTCCTGAAATCAAAGCGCGAATTGCACCTGCAAGGTTTGGTCAGCTTTCACTGCAGCTGATATCTTCAGGGTTGTGCAGTAATAGAGCCGAGCTGGAGGAGCTTGTTTGTACAACGTTCAGTGCTTTAAGAGAAGAGGATAACAACTTAACTGCATTTAGGACTTGGCCTAATAAAGTCATTGTCGCTCTGTCCGGATTGATTGATGCTGGCTTCATTGCTGAGACATCTGCCGGAGAGCTGAGTCCTACACCAGTGGGGCGTGCGGTCGGGTTCAGTGGATTGCTACCTGACACCGGAATATTTTTACTAAACTTCCTTTCCAGGAAGTCACTTTATTTGGCAGAACTTGTAGGGCAGCTTGATTCGGCGGATTTAAAAGCTAGATTAGAAATTCTTATTTTTTCCGCATGCTTATCCAGTCCTGAGTTTCGTCCGAGAAACGGAGTTAAGCCTACTCGATTTTTGCCTTATCAATTAAAGGATGCGATATATGATGCGCAGCACCTCGCAGATGACTTAATGGAATCAATTTGGCAGGTTGATCCAATGCCTACTAATGCGGCATGGTTATGCCAGAAGTGGACTAGCGGTGTTGAGATTAGGGCAATTGAGCGCGAGGTTAGGACTCTGAGTGCTGGCGCTGTTACAGAAATGAACAGAAACCTATCTTGGGTACTACAGGGGTTGGCCGGGATAGCGATGTCCGCCGCCGATAAGCGTGTGCCGCTAGTTCTTCGTCCACCACAATTAAGAGTAGGTGACGACTTGCTAAGCGCTATATCTAAGCTCGCACGCTACATTCGAAGGTTGGCATACAGAGTCCAAGAGGGCTTGCCCGATGATATTCTCTGGATGTCCGGTGTATCTGTGGCAGGTAGTGCTTTAAAGTTGTATAGGCATGAGATGTTGCTCTTGAGAAAACATGGAGTCACAACGCCGCAATTACTTATGCTTGGAAGCCCCGAGGCGAACGCGGCAAGAGTTTTAGCTTTCCAAAAATCTAAGCCTAACCCACAAGCTAAAGCAAATTGGGTACGAGACGCTTGTCGTGAATGGAAAGTTGACCAGCGAAAGCGAATGTCTCTAAGGCATTTGAAGCGAGCTAGCAGATGCGACAACAAGGTTTTAATTGAGAGTTATTATGAGGCGAAAGGCGATTTATTTGAGAAGGCCTTTGAGTTGGTGCTTGATAAGCTAGGTGTCGTATTTGAAAAATTAGATGACAAGGCAAAAACGGGTGCGCCAGACTATCTAATAAAGTTCTGTGATTCGCCTTCAGTCGTAGTCGAGCTAAAATCGAAGGAAGGGGATAAGCTTGTCGATTACAATAAGGCGGTAGAGGTTTTAGCTGCATCCGAAATTCATGGTTTCAGAGATTTATTTTGCGTTACTCTTTGCCACCCCGGAGTAGATCCGAGTGTGCCGCAGCAAATTGCATCCTGTGGCCGGTTAAGCGTGGTTGAAAGTGGGGACTTAGGTGAGGCGCTATTGCGATTGTGCGAAGGAAATCTGACGCAACAACAGGTATGGCAGTGGCTTTGCACTCCTGGGCAAGCAGTTGCAGAAGACCTGCCATTTCGCTTGTATAGTTGATTAGTTTTCAAGGAATACTCTTGATACCTATAGCCCTGCTATTTATTAAGTTTCAAGAGTCTGGGTCGGTCATGTATGTGCTCAGGCTCGGATAGAGGCGTCGGGCAGTGCAAGTAGATCAACTGCTGCGACATAAACCATTGGTCAAATTCTACGATGAAAGGGGCGTATTGCCATATGACGAAGTGCCAAAGGGCACGCTTGTGTGCAATGGTTTGCATACTTGTGCCATCACTTTCCGAGGCTAAAATTTGGTTCACTACTGATGATAACTTCCAGTGTGTAAATCTTGGTTCCCCAGCAGATCAAGTACGCCGTCTAGCAGGACGCGGCATAGAGGCTACACCGTCTGATGATTACCGAGACGGGATTGTGGCGGTGAAATACGAAACTGCTGATGGAACGGCTGGCAGTTTTTTCTTCCCTTCTAAAGCGCTCTGTGAAGACATGGTTCGTACGATGATGCCGGTCGACTCAAAATATGAGTGACTTGTAGTCCTACGGAGGGCTTTAGCCAAGGTGACACTCCGTGCCTCATCGCCTAACTGTGAGGCACTTCCTGCGCGGGTTTACAGGTCTCTAGCCATCTGCTCTAGTCAATGATGAACTGTTATGCAGGTAGTCGAGTGCGCGTTGAAGTACTTCTTCAGAATCCCGCAGCAGGCCTAGGGCCCTGTTGCAGTTATGGCAAAGCAAACCTCTGACCATCCCTCTTTTATGGCAATGGTCAACCACGAGCTTCATTTTGTGGTGAGTGGCCATAACGAAGCCTTCAGTTCTGCAGATAGCGCATAGGCTTTCTTGCTTTTGCCGTAGATCCTCGTATTGCTTCAGCGTCATACCGTAGTTGCGCTGGAGATACCGGCTAGTGAGCATTCGGTTCGCACAGTCTTGGCTGCATGCGAGGTGCGATGGCGCTTGTGGTCGAAATGTCGCTCCACACTCACGGCATGGCTTTGGCTTGAAGTAGCCCTGAGGGTACTTGCTGGGATTGGCTGTCATTTCCGCTTGGGGTTTGTTCCGCATCGCGTAAACCATGAGTGTCCTTCGATCTAGCTTCAGTTCAGTGCTCTATAGCAAGCGAGCCGATGCTTTGTCCCGCAAGTGGTACAAAAGTGAGGCAGATCGGTGGTACAAGAAGGGCTTGCCCCGGAACTGGTGCTTAAGCCTACAATGGTGTCGAATTTAATTTCGTGTGGTCGGTGAAGAACCGAATCAGGACGTAGCGTCAGCCTGAAACCCTCTATATAGAGGAGGCGAGCGTCGTTATGGTGGCCCTGTCGGTCCCCCCGCAACGATCAGCCGTTAACCCGGTCAGGCCTGGAAGGGAGCAGCCGTAGCGGTGACATTGTGTGCCGGGGTGTGGCTGGCGGGG
>NKIE01000292.1 GCA_002256055.1 Pseudomonas sp. PGPPP3
GCAGTGGCTCGGTGGTCGCAACAAGAACGAAGGTGGCGATGCCGCCCCGCGTCAGCAGCGCCCAGCGCCGCAACGCGAGCCACAACAGCAAGCGCCGCGTGAAGCCCGTCCGGCTCCGCAACCGGCGGCACAGCCGGCGCCGGATTACGACAGTTTCGATGACGATATTCCCTTCTAAGTACTGAGCGCGCGACCATGCATATGCGCCTCATGCTGTTGGGCGGTGGCAATGCCCTTGGCCAGGCGCTAATTCGCCAAGGCGCCGAGGAAGACATTGGCTTCCTCGCGCCGCGCCCGCCGGACTCCGGTTGGGATGCTGCCAGCCTGACTCAGTTGATTGATGACACCCGCCCGGATGCGTTGATCAACCTGGCCTATTACCACGACTGGTTTCAGGCCGAGACCGCCAGCGAAGCGCGCTTTGCGCCGCAAGAACGGGCCGTTGAGCGTCTGGCTGAGCTCTGTCAGCACCACAGTATTCTGCTTTTGCAACCTTCCAGTTACCGCGTGTTCGATGGCGCGCGCGCCACCGCCTACAGCGAAAAAGACGAACCGCTGCCCTTGGGCGTGCGCGGCCAGGCCTTGTGGCGCATTGAGCAAAGCGTGCGGGCTACTTGTCCGCGCCATGTTTTGCTGCGTTTTGGCTGGTTGCTGGACGACAGTGCGCAGGGGGTGTTAGGGCGTTTTCTGCAGCGTGCCGAGCGTGATGCCGAATTGCTGCTGGCCGACGACCGTCGCGGTAACCCAACGCCGGTGGACGATGCTGCGCGGGTGATTCTGGCGGTGTTGAAGCAGTTAGATTGCCAGGCTCCGCTGTGGGGCACTTACCACTACGGCGGCCAAGAGGCGACCACCTCATTGGCGCTGGGCCAGGCGGTGTTGAGCGACGCGCGGGCAATTCGCAGTTCGATGCTCGACGAGATCAAACCGCAGGCCCATGCCTCGCGCCCTGACACGGCGGATGAGCCGCAGCATGCGGTGCTGGCGTGCAAGAAAATCCTGCACACCTTTGGAGTCAAGCCGCGCGCCTGGCGCACGGCCTTGCCGCATTTACTGGATCGATATTACCGACATGTCTGACGCTCCTATTTTGATCACCGGCGGTGCCGGTTTTATCGGCTCCCATCTGGCGGACGCCTTGCTGGCCAAGGGTTACGCGGTGCGCGTGTTGGACAATTTGTCCACGGGGAAGCCGGAAAATTTACCCCTAGGCCATTCGCGTATCGAGTTGATCGAGGGCGATGTGGCCGATGCCGCGCTGGTCCAGCGTTGCATGCAGGGCTGTCGCGCGGTGGTGCATCTGGCAGCGGTGGCCTCGGTGCAAGCCTCGGTGGACGATCCGGTAAGCACCCATCAGAGCAACTTCATTGGCACCTTGAATGTCTGCGAAGCCATGCGCACGCACGGGGTCAAACGCGTGCTGTTTGCCTCCAGTGCAGCGGTGTACGGCAATAATGGTGAAGGTTTGGCCATTGATGAAGACACCCCTAAGGCGCCGTTGACGCCTTATGCCGTGGACAAATTGGCCAGCGAGCAATACCTAGATTTTTACCGCCGCCAGCACGCTCTGGAGCCGGTGGTGTTTCGCTTTTTTAATATTTTCGGGCCGCGCCAAGATCCGTCTTCGCCGTACTCGGGGGTGATCAGCATCTTTACCGAACGGGCGCAGCAGGGGCTGCCTATCACGGTATTCGGCGACGGCGAGCAGACCCGTGATTTCGTCTATGTCGGCGATCTGGTGACGCTCCTGCTGCAGGCGCTGGAGCAGCCTTGCGTTGAGCCGGGGGCGGTGAATGTCGGCTTGGGCCGGGCGACAAGTCTCAAGCAGTTGCTGGCTGAAATCGGTGGGCTTTTGGGTGGCTTGCCGGCAGTCAATCATTTGGCTGCGCGGGCGGGCGATATTCGTCATTCGCGGGCCAATAATCAGCGTCTGCTGCAACGCTTCAATTTCCCTGAGCCGACGCCGATGGCGATCGGGCTGGCGCGTTTGTTGGGGTTGTAGTTCTGCGCGGCAAACTAATAGGGCGCCTGCGGGCGCCTTGTTTGTTTGGGTAAATCGCAGGCAGCAAAAAGCCGACCCTGAGGTCGGCTTTTTTGTGTTGCTTAGAACTTGTAGCCGAGACCGACCATGTAGACGAACGGGTCAACGTCAACGTCGACTTCTACTTCACGGCCACCGTAAGAGGTGGTGCCCTTGGTGTCGATGTCGATGTAACGCACTTGACCGTTGATCATGATGTTTTCGGTCAGCATGTAGTCCATGCCCACTTGGTAGGCCAGGCCCCAAGAGTTATCCAGATCCAGACCGGTGAAGCCTTTGTCTTCAGCAGAGCTGGTCAGCTCGGTGTCGAAGAACCAAGTGTAGTTGATGCCCAGGCCGACATAGGGCTGGAAAGCAGAGCTGCTGGCCATCGGGTAGTAAACGGCGCTGAGAGTCGGTGGCAGGTGCTTGATGTCGCCTAGTTTGCCACTCAGGCCGGCGGGTAGGCCTTGTACGCCCACGGAGTGACTGAACGGGGTAGCGGCCAGCAGTTCAACGCCCACGTGGTCAGTGACCATGTAGGCAAAGTTCAGGCCCAGTTGGGTGTCGCTGTCCAAGGTAGCTTTGGTGCCGGCGACTTTAGTGTCCAAGGCTCCGACCCAGATGTCGCTGCTGCTTTCGTGCGGATCAACGGTGATAGCACCGGCACGCACAATAATGTCGCCTTCTTTGTGAGCGAAGGCAGCAGGGCTGGCAACGGCCAGGGCGAGCAAAGATGCGGCAAGAATTGAATTACGCATGTGTGGGCTCCATCGAGTTATAAGCTTGTGTTGGCTGAGGTCAATGGTAGAGCTTAGCGTGCGTGCTGCGTTGACCCAGCTCAATGGAACCTTCATTCGTCAGTAAGGTCTTACCGGCCTTTTTCTGTTTTGGTCGGTTAGTTTTCCGTCGATTCGTAGGGGTAAATCTTGCTGGCGTCCATCTGGTAGCCTGCTTCAGCCAGGTCGGTGCTGGTGTTCTCGACCCGCAGTGGGCCTTCAATCCAGAACGGCTGGTAGAGGTTGTCCATCATCACGCCCAGCTCGGTTTTTACGTGCACGATCTGGTTCGGCGGCGGTGGCGGCACATGGATGCAGGCGCCGTAGTAAGGCACCAGGAGAAACTCTGTTACCCGGCCTTCTTCGGTGACATCCAGCGGCACTATATAGCCTGGCAATTTGACTAGTTGGCCATCCAGCGCCTGCTGGCTGGCGGCTGGCCCGGTTTCGGCCGCCAAGGCGTCAGCCAGTTTCGACAAGTCGTGCATGGCGGCCGGTGGTGCGGCGGGCGCAGTATCGGCGGGGAGCATTTCCGACCAGGTCAGTTCACGCGGTTCTGCCGCCCACAGGGGCAGGGCGACGATAAAGGAAAGGGCAAGCAGCGCACGCAGCATCAATAAGTTCTCACAGGCGGATCGACAGACCATCGGCCAGCGACTGGCGATAAGCTCGCCAGGCCGGAAGCGCGCCCATCAGCAGGGCGGCGGCCAGAATAGCGCCAAGCAAGGTCCACTCATAGCGACTTGGCGGGGCCAGCGGCAGGAACAGGCCGTAGTTGGCTTGCACATAACCCTGCGCCAGGGCGATGCCCAGATACAGCAATGCCAGGCCCAGCAGTACGCCGGCCAGGGCCAAGGCGAAGGCTTCGACAATCAGCAGGCTGGCGATATGCCAGGGCCGGGCGCCCACCGAGCGCAGAATGGCCATTTCTCGGCGACGCTCGTTGAGGCTGGTGAGGATCGCCGTGAGCATGCCGATCAAACCGGTCAGCACCACAAACAGCGAGACCACGAACAGGGCTTTTTCCGCGCTGCCCATTAGGCTCCAGAGCTCCTGCAGGGCCACGCCAGGGAGAATGGCCAGCAGCGGTTCGCCGCGAAACTCATTGATTTGCCGTTGCACGCTGAAGGTGGCGATCTTGCTGTTCAGGCCCAGCATGGCCGCAGTAATGGCTTGCGGCTGCAGGTCCATGCTGCGCGCCTGCTCGGCGCTGATCCGTCCTTTGCCTTGGGCGGGCACGCCGTTCTGCCAGTCGATGTGCAGCGCCTGCATGCCTTGCAGGCTGATATGCAAGGTGCGGTCGACCGGGGTGCCGGTGCGCTTGAGAATGCCGACCACGGTGAAGGGTTTGTCGTCGTGCTTGCTCAGGCTGATGGTGGCCACGCCATGGGCCAGTACCAGTTGCTGACCCAGTTGATAGTGCAGGGCCTCGGCCACTTCGGCGCCGAGCACCACGGCAAAGGGGTCGTCGGCAAAGGTCTGGCCTTGAGCCAGTTGCAGGGCCTGGCCGCGGCCGTATTGATAATGCTCGAAGTAGGCGCGGCTGGTGCCCATGACCCGGTAGCCACGGTGTGAGTCGCCCAGCGAGATCGGAATCGCCCATTTCACTTTGGGGTCACGGGCAATCGTCTCGAAGCTGTCCCAGCGAATGTTGTTGGTGGCATTGCCAAGGCGAAACACCGAATACAGCAGCAGGTTGATGGAGCCGGCGCGGGCGCCGACGATCAGGTCAGTGCC
>NKIE01000293.1 GCA_002256055.1 Pseudomonas sp. PGPPP3
ATCCACGCGTCTACGGTAAAGGCGGCCTGCTCGATCAATTCACCAACAACGACATGCCGCGCATCGCCATTAGCGTGGACATGCTCGATACCGGCATCGACGTACGCGAAATCGTCAACCTCGTCTTCGCCAAGCCGGTCTATTCTTATACCAAGTTTTGGCAGATGGTCGGACGCGGTACACGCCTGCTGGAAACTAGCAAGCCCAAGCCCTGGTGCCTTGAAAAAGATGTGTTCCTGATTCTCGACTGCTGGGACAACTTCGAATACTTCAAGCTCAACCCCAAAGGCAAGGAACTGAAAGCCCAGCTGCCGTTGCCGGTGCGGCTGGTCGGCCTGCGCCTCGACAAGATCGAGAAAGCCAAGGACAGTGGCCATGCCGACATCGCTGCGCGGGAAATCGCCAAGCTCCGCCTGCAGGTGGCAGCATTGCCCAAAGAGTCGGTGGTGATCAAGGAAGCCGCCGCTGCGCTAGCGCGTCTGGACGACGACAACTTCTGGATCAGCTGCGCGCTGAAATCAAGCCGCTGTTCCGTACCGTGTCCGAGGCTGACTTCAAGGCTATGCGTTTTGAACGTGACCTTCTCGAATACTCGCTGGCCGTTCTGAATGATGATAAGGAACAAGCCGAAACCATCAAGGAGGGCATCGTCGAACAGATCAGCGAACTGCCGCTCTCCGTCAGCTTCGTAAATCAGGAAGAAGCCCTGATCCGCGCCGCGCAAACCAGCCACTACTGGGCCAAGGCGGATGAAGATGCCTTCGACGAACTGATTGCCAAACTCGGCCCGCTGATGAAATTCCGTGAACAGAACGCCGGCCAGGAACAAACTCACCTTGATCTGGCCGATGAACTGCACAAGAAGGAATGGGTGGAGTTCGGCCCGCAGCACGAAGCGGTCAGCGTCACCCGCTACCGCGAAATGGTCGAGGCTTTGATTGCCGAACTCACCGCGCACAACCCGGTATTGCAGAAAATCAAGAACGGAGAACTGGTCAGCGCGATGGAGGCCAATGAACTCGCTGAACTGTTGCACGAAGAACACCCGCACATCACCGAAGACCTGCTGCGTCAGGTCTACAAAAACCGCAAAGCGCGCTTCATCCAGTTCATCCGCCACATCTTGGGCATTGAAGTGCTCAAGAGCTTCCCGGATGAGGTCAGCGCCGCCTTCGATCAATTCATCCGCGCCCACACCACGCTCAGCAGTCGGCAGATGGAGTTCCTCAATCTTCTGAAGGGCTTCATCATCGAGCGCGAAAAGGTGGAGAAGAAAGACTTGATCAACGCCCCCTTCACGGTCATTCACCCGCAAGGCATCCGTGGCGTGTTCAGTCCGTTTGAGATCAACGAAATCCTGCAGCTGACCGAACGGTTGGCTGCCTAAAAAATAGGGCACTTCATGCTACAGAACAACCCCGAACTCAAAAGCAAGATCGACCAGCTCTGGAACAAATTCTGGAGCGGCGGCATCAGCAACCCGCTCACCGCCATCGAGCAGATTACCTATCTGCTGTTCATGAAGCGGCTCGACGAGTTGGATCAGAAGCGCCAGGCCGATGCTGAATGGACGGGCGAGACCTACGCTTCCAAGTTCGAAGGCAGCTGGATTCCGCCGGAATACCGCAGCCAACAGGAACCAGCGAAATTCGCCATCGACAAGCGCACGCTGCGCTGGAGCGAATTCAAGCGCATGCAGGCTGAAGAAATGCTGCAGCATGTGCAGGGCAAGGTATTCCCCTTCCTAAAAGACCTGAACGGTGCGGAGTCCACCTTCACCCACCATATGAAGAATGCGGTGTTCATCATCCCCAAGCCAGCTCTGCTGGTGGAAGCGGTGAAGACCATCGACGACATCTTCGAAGTGATGGAGCGCGATTCGCGTGAAAACGGCCAGGCCTTTCAGGACATCCAAGGCGATGTCTATGAGATGCTGCTGTCCGAAATCGCCACCGCTGGCAAAAATGGCCAGTTCCGCACCCCACGCCACATCATCAAGCTGATGGCCGATCTGGTGCAGCCGCAACTGGGCCACAAGATTGCTGACCCGGCCTGTGGTTCCGGCGGCTTTTTGCTCGGCGCTTATCAGTACATCGTCACACAACTTGCTATCAAGGCAGGCAGTAAAGACCTCACGCCCGATGAAGATGGCTTCGTGCGCACCTCGGTCGCCGCCGCGCTCACCGAAAAAGCGCAAGCCATTCTGGCCAGTTCACTCTGGGGCTACGACATCGACGCCACCATGGTGCGCCTAGGGCTGATGAACCTGATGATGCACGGTATCGACGAGCTGCACATCGACTACAAGGACACCCTCAGCAAGAGCTACACCGAGGAATCTGAGTACGACATCGTGATGGCCAACCCGCCCTTTACCGGCAGCATCGACAAGGGCGACATCAACGAAAACCTGCAACTGGGCACCACCAAAACCGAGTTGCTGTTTGTCGAGAATATCTATCGCCTGCTGAAGAAGGGCGGCACCGCCTGTGTGATCGTTCCCCAGGGCGTACTGTTTGGCTCCGGCGGTGCGTTCAAAACCCTCCGCCAATTGCTGGTGGAGCGTTGCGACCTCAAGGCCGTGGTCACCATGCCCAGTGGCGTATGCAAACCCTACGCCGTTGTCAGCACTGCCATTCTGCTTTTCACCAAGGTGTGGGGACCGAAGGATAAAGTCACTCAGCCCGCCACCGAGCAGGTCTGGTTTTACGAGATGGCCGCCGATGGCTATTCACTGGACGACAAGCGCAGTAAGCAGGGCGGCTACGGCGACCTGCAAGACATCATTGCCAAATACCATGCCCGCGATGCGGCGACCGACACCGACCGCACCGCCAAGTTCTTCATGGTGCCGCGCGCCGAGATCGCCGACGAGAAAAACAACTACGACCTCTCTCTCTCACGCTACAAACAGGATGTCTTCGAGGAAATGCATTACGACACGCCGGGAGTGATTCTGGATCGGCTGATTAAGGAAGAGGTGGGGGATGTAGGTGAAGCGGAGCTCGTCAAGGTGCGAAGTGGCATCGTGCGCGAGTTGCTGGAGTTGAAGGGGTTGGTGGGATGAGGATTGAAGCACTTTCCACCGTCGTTGCCGCACTAGAGTCCGGCACGCGACCCAAAGGTGGCGCATCTGGAGACACCGGGACTGTTCCAAGTCTCGGTGGCGAACACCTGAGCAACGATGGTGGTTTCCGTCTTGATAATCTCAAGTATATCGACGAGCAGTTTTTCGTTGACCTTAAGAAAGGCGCGATCAAAACAAATGACATTCTGATTGTTAAAGACGGAGCGACTACTGGAAAAGTGAGCTATGTTGGTTCGGATTTTCCATTTGAGCGAGCGGCAATAAATGAGCATCTATTTGCGCTGACTATCGATTCCAAGATTGCAAACCCTCGTTATGTCTTTAGTTTTCTGAAGTCGCCGCAGGGCCAGAGGGAGATTCTGAAAGACTTCAGAGGTGCTGCTATTGGAGGTATTTCTCGAGGCTTTGTTGATCTGGCAAAAATCCCACTGCCATCCCTCGACGACCAAATCCGCATTGCCCATTTGCTCGGCAAAGTGGAAGGGCTGATCGCTCAGCGCAAACAACACCTGCAACAACTCAACGTCCTGCTCAAGAGCGTGTTTCTGGTGATGTTTGACGATCTCAAGATTTCGGAGGGTGAGTCCACGTTGGAGGACTGCCTAAAGATTCAACAGGGTTTTGCCTTCAAGAGCGAGGAATTTATTGATAGCGGTACGCCGATAATAAAAATCGGAACAGTAAACAAGGGATTTTTTGACTACTCAACGCTCTCGTTTATTGCAGACAACTACCCGGAGAAAATTCGGCGATTCGAAATAAAGCCCGGCGACCTCTTGATTTCACTTACGGGAACGGTAGGTAAAGATGATTATGGCAATACATGTTTTGTGCCAAGCAATGCCGCCCACCATACGTACTTGCTGAACCAGCGAGTCGGAAAGTTGGTCTGTGACCGAAACGTTGCCCATCCAATATTCATCGATTCATTACTTAAGCTACCCAAAGTAAAGTCTGCGCTTATTAAGCAGAACCGTGGCGTTCGACAGGCAAATTTGAGCAACTCAGATATATATGGAATACAGCTATCAATTCCTCCTATCGACCAGCAGCGACAATTTGCTGTCATCGTAGAGAAAGTCGAAGCCATCAAATCCAGCTACCAGAAAATCCTCGCCGACCTCGAAGCCCTCTACGGTGCCCTGAGCCAGCAGGCCTTCAAGGGCCAGCTTGATTTGTCGCGGGTGCCCTTGCTGGGCATCGAACCGGAGAAAGAGAAAACCGTGGCTGCAGAACCTTTGCAAATTCCCGCCGAAGAAAGCCTGGCAATCCACCTGCCTGACACCGACAGCTTGCTGGCTGCGCTGGAGAGCGCGAAGGCGCGCAAGAATCTGCTCGCCCAGTGGCTGGAGGCCTATCGCGGTCAACTGGACAGCACGCCGTTTTCAGTGCAGCACTTTATGGCGGCGGCGCAG
>NKIE01000294.1 GCA_002256055.1 Pseudomonas sp. PGPPP3
AAACAACAGATAGGCCAGATAACCGTGGGCCAGGCGCAAGCCTGCATAGAGTTGCGGGTCAGGTGCCACCAGTGCCGGCAGCGCCCAACCCGCGAGCAGCAGCGGATAACCGGCGGCACCTTGCATGGCCCAGCCCACCAGCGGCAGCACCAGCATCAGCCCATACAGCAGAGCATGGCTGCAGCTGGCACCCCACCGCTGCCAGTCGGGTAAATCGGCGGGCAACGGCGGTGGCGCCTGGCGCCAACGCACCAGCAGGCGCAACCCCCACAACAGCAAAAGCAACACACCCAGCGGTTTGTGGATGGCCAGCAGCGTGCTGTGCCAAGCCGACAATGTGCTGAGCATGCCGACGCCGATAAACAGCATGGCCAGCAACAGCACGGCCATCAGCCAATGCAGCAGGCGCGCTGCCGGGGCAAAAGAAGATGACTGACGACTCATAGTTGAACTCCACGGGCAGGCTGCGGGGCACCTTCTGCGGTGCGCCGTTTAAAGGACTCGGCATAGGCGGCCGAACGCGCCTGCAGTATCGGATCGGCCGTCGGCTCAATGCCGGCGGGCAGGATCAGGGGATCAAAGTTGATGTCGCGGCAGGCACCCTCCTGCTGACTGACGGCCTGCTCCACCACCAAACTGCCCGCATGCAGTTGCGGGCGGCTGGCAGGCCAGGCCTGGGTGGCATCGGTGAGCGGGTCCGCCGCATCGGCCAGGGTCAGTATCAGCTGCCAACGCACGGGGCCCTGCTGCAGCCGGTCTAGCAACTCTTCTTGCAACAACGCAGGCCCCGTGGCGCCAGCCAGCAACGGCTGCACCTCCGCCTCCGGTTGCAACGCCCAACGCACCGCCTGACGCACACCCGCGGCGTTGATCAGGTAGAAGGCATTGATGCTGTTGTACGCGCTGTTGGCGAAACTCGACGTCGGTTTGTGCTGCTGCGCCCACTGGCGAAAGGCTGCGCTCTCCGGGTGTGCGGCAAAAAACGCCTGCATGCGTGCCGGGTCGGGTTTGCCGGTGACGGGGTCAGCGCGCATCGCCTGGACTTGTTCAAGAAACGCTTGCGGCGTGGCCACCGCCAGCACGGGTGGGGTGTTCATCGCCATCCGCCATTGCTGGCCGTCGGCTTGTTGCAGCAGCAATGCCAGGCTGCGCACCGGCACGCTGGTATCACCGGCATGGGGGTTCGCACCGCCAATCGACAAACGTCCGGTGACCGCCACTCGCCCCGGCGCGAACAGCGCCGCCGTCGACAACGCTTGGGCCCGGCCATTGCCCTCAAAGTAGCCGCTGACACACAAGCCTTTGGCATGGGCGCGCCGATAGCCTGGGTACAACCCAGCATTGGCTTCGATCTGATCGACCAGCCGGCGCGGGCTCAGGCGCTGCGGATCGAGCCAGCCGCCAGCGGCAATAAAACCGGCGACCAGCGCGCTTATGCACACGCCAATCAGTGACCAGCGCCAGATCAAGGTCGATGGGGGCATTGCGGGGCTACTCATGAATCAGGCTCCAGGGCCACTCGGCCAAGTCAGTGAGGCGGTGAGACGCAGCAACGCGGTTTTTATTCCGTCACGCGGGAATAAATCTTCCGCGCGTGCGTCACACTCTCACTGACGCCCAGGCCACGCTGGCCAAACGGCGTCGCCACCCATCCGAGACCCGCATGATTGATGACCAGCAACTGCGCGAACTGCTGCCACGCCTGCGCCGCTTTGCCTTGTCGCTAAGCCGCCAGCCGGCATGTGCCGACGACCTGGTGCAGGCCACCCTGGAGCGTGCGCTGTCGCGCTGGGGCAGCAAACGAGCGGACAGCGATTTGCGCGCTTGGCTGTTCAGCATTCTCTATCGGCAATTTCTCGACACTCAGCGCCGAGCCAAACGCCACGCCCGGCTACTGGCACTGTTTGGCCGCGAAGATGCAAGCGCACCTTCGCCGGAACAACACTGGGAAGCCCACGCCACCTTGCAGGCCTTCAACCAGTTGCCCGACGAGCAACGCGCTCTGTTGCTGCTGGTGAGTGTCGAAGGCTTGAGTTATCAGCAGACCGCCGACACCCTGGGCATCCCGATCGGTACCGTGATGTCGCGCCTATCACGGGCACGCCAGGCGCTGCGCGACCTGAGTGGTGATACCCGGCCTCGACCCGCCATGCGGAGACTTAAATGAACCCGTTCAAGCCCAGCAGCGAACTGCTGCACGCTTACCTTGACCAGCAACTGGACGAGCCCACCCGCCTGGCAGTGGAGGCCTATCTGGCCAGTCACCCGGATGCTGCCGCGCAAGTGGCCGGTTGGCGCCAGGATGCCCAGCACTTGCGCGCGGCCCTGGCTAACCTGGACCCGCTGGTCAGCAACCCGCAACTCGACCCGCTGGCCATCCGCCGGCGTCGCCGCCAGGGCCAGCAACGCCTGCTGGCGACAGCCGCGGCCCTGCTGCTGGCGGTCGGTATGGGTAGCGTTGGCGGCTGGCAGGCACGCAGCCAGAACCTGCTGGCGGCCAATCCACCGATGCAGGATGCCCTGGAAGCCCACCGCCTGTTCGCCCTCACCCCGGATCAGGTGGTCGATCTGCAACCGCGCGACACAGCGGCCCTGCAGGGCTGGCTGGACCAGCGCTTCAGCCATGCGTCACGCCTACCGGACTTGCAGCCCTATGGCCTTCATGCCGTGGGCGCGCGGCTGCTGACGACCGAACAGGGGCCGGCGGCGTTGCTGTTGTTCGAGGACGCCCAAGGGCAGCGCACCAGCCTGTACCTGCGCTCGCCCGGCAGCCTGTATGCGCAGATGCCCAGCGGCGCCCGCGAGGACGGTGAGTTGCAAGCCCGCTATTGGTCTCAAGCCGGCTACAACTATGCGCTGGTCAGCCACCGCGACGACCCGCACAGCGCACCGTTGCAAAAAGCCCTGCGTCTGTAGCCGGTGGCGCTGTCAGTGCGCCAGGTGCAAGACCTGCAGGGCTTTTTCCAGGCGCTTGGCACGCGCCCCAGCGGCGATATTCAGCAGGTTGTGATCGCGCTGCCAGAGTGCAGCCCAGTCGGCTGGGCCGGCGGCGAAGGCCGCTGCCAACTCGGTTTGCAAACCATCAAACTGGGCGAACAGCCCGCCCAATAAAACATGACTGGCCGCCGCCCGCGGGCATTGCCGGGCCTGTTCGGCACAACCGGCCAACAGGCTGCTCAGGCGCAGCAGCAAACCCTGGGGCCAGCCACTGTCCAGACCGACGCCGTACAGCCAGGCCGTGACCGCCGCCAGCACATGCAGGTCTTCGATGCTGCGAAACGGCTTTACATAGGCATCCCAGCCGTCGCCGGCCAGCAGTTCGCACGTGGCCTGCTCCAGGTGCAAGCGTGCATGGCCGATATCCGGCATCAACGGCAGGCTCGGCAGCGGCTCGATGCGCACGCCCGGCGCGCCGCTGTAAACCACACACAGCGACAGGTGGGGTGACGCGTCCGACGCCTCATCACGGGCGGCCACCAGTAGCCAGTCGGCCGCTTCGGCGGCGGTAACAAAGTCCTTGCGCCCGCTTAACTGCAAATCCGTCAGGCGCGTCTGCATATCCGCCGGGCGGGTACTCCTGTTCTCGGTCACGCACAGCGCCCCGAGGCTAGCCGGCGCCGACGGCCAGAGCGCGCGCAAGGCGCCCTGATAACCGGCAAGAAACGCCAGCCCTGGCGTTGCCGCCAGACGCCCGCCGAGCATGGCCAACTCCAGCGGCGCCACCTCGCCGGTACGCAGTTGCAACGCCGCAAACCAGTCCTCCAGAGGCAGGGCCGGCAGGCGTTCGGCGGGGCTAAGCAGGGTGGACCAGAACATGGGGAACTCCTTGGAAGTTGTCACGCAAGCATCACTGCAGTGTCACGGCACTGACATTCGTTCTACCTAGCCTGAGCTTGCACAACAAAGTCGACAGACTGCAACCCCTGCCAGGCTGCTTCATGGAGGCGACACAATGAGCACCACTGCCCGCACCCGCACTGCCAGTCCCGAACGCCGCCTACAGGCCGAACGCCTGCTCGGCACCCGCGCCCTGGAGGAAGCCCAGGCCCTGCGCTTTCAAGTGTTCAGCCAGGAGTTCGACGCCAAACTAAAAGGTGCCGAACTAGGCCTGGACCGTGACGACTACGACCCGCACTGCCGGCACATCGGCGTACGCGATCTCAACAGCGGCAAGCTGGTGGCCACCACCCGCCTGCTCGACCGCCAGGCCGCCGCGCGCATGGGACGCTTCTACAGCGAAGAAGAATTCAGCCTGCACGGCTTGCCCAACCTCGAAGGCCCACTGCTGGAGATCGGCCGTACCTGCGTCGATCCGGCCTACCGTAACGGCGGCACCATCGCCGTGCTCTGGGGCGAACTGGCCGAGGTGCTCAACGAGGGCGCCTATCGCTACCTGATGGGCTGCGCCAGCATCCCCATGCAGGACGGCGGCATCCAGGCCCAGGCGATCATGCAGCGTCTGCGTGAACGCTACCTGTGCAACCAGCACCTGCGCGCCG
>NKIE01000295.1 GCA_002256055.1 Pseudomonas sp. PGPPP3
TATCTGGATCCAGGCCAACTTCAAGGAAACCCAGATTGGCCCCATGGCCGTCGGCCAAAGCGCCGAACTGATCTTCGATGCTTACCCCGACACCCCGATCAGCGCCCGCGTCGACAGCCTGTTTGCCGCCTCCGGCGCACAGTTCAGCCTGCTGCCACCGGACAACGCCACCGGCAACTTCACCAAGGTGGTGCAACGCATCCCGGTGAAGCTGACCTTTGCCGCCGACAACCCGCTCAAGGGCAAAATCCGCCCGGGCATGTCGGTGCTGGTCAAGGTCTCGATCAAGGCCGACAGCGGTGGCCGCTGACCAACTGATCCGGCCCGTCGGCGAACCCAGCCGACGGGACTGGATCGCGGTAATGAGCGCCCTGCTCGGCGCCTTTATGGCGGTGCTCGACATCCAGATCACCAACGCGTCGTTGAAGGATATCCAGGGCGCACTGTCGGCCACCTTGGAAGAAGGCTCGTGGATTTCCACCTCCTACCTAGTGGCGGAGATCATCATGATCCCGCTGACCACCTGGCTGGTGCAGGTGTTTTCGGCTCGCCGCCTGGCGGTGTGGGTTTCGTCGTTTTTCCTGGTGGCCTCACTGCTCTGCTCCATGGCCTGGAGCCTGGAGAGCATGATCGTGTTTCGCGCCTTCCAGGGCCTGACCGGCGGCGCGCTGATCCCCCTGGCCTTCACCCTGATCCTGATCAAACTGCCCGAGCATCACCGCGCCAAAGGCATGGCCATGTTTGCCGTCACGGCCACCTTCGCCCCTGCCATCGGCCCGACCCTGGGCGGCTGGCTGACAGAGAATTTCGGCTGGGAATACATCTTCTACATCAACGTGCCGCCCGGCCTGCTGATGATCGCCGGGCTGCTCTATGGCCTGGAAAAGAAAGCCACCCAGTGGCACATGCTCAATACCGCCGACTACGCTGGCATCCTGACCATGGCCATGGGCCTGGGCTGCCTGCAGGTATTCCTCGAAGAAGGCCATCGCAACAACTGGCTAGAGTCCAACCTGATCGTCGTGCTCGGTGCGACAGCGGCGATCAGTTTGATTCTCTTTGTGATCCTGCAGTTTTCCCGCGACAACCCACTGCTCAACCTGCGCATCCTTGGCAACCGCAACTTCGGCCTGTGCAGCATTTCCAGCGTTGGCCTGGGCATCGGCCTGTACGGCTCGGTTTACGCGCTGCCGCTGTACCTGGCGCAAATTCAGGGCTACAACGCCATGCAGATCGGCGAAGTAATCATGTGGATGGGCGCGCCGCAGCTGCTGATCATCCCGCTGGTGCCGAAGATCATGAAATACATCTCGCCGAAATGGCTGTGCGCCTTCGGCTTTGCCATGTTCGGTATCGCCAACTTTGCCTCCGGGGTGCTCAACCCAGACTTTGCCGGCGATCAGGTGAACCAGATCCAACTGCTGCGCGCCCTCGGCCTGCCTTTCGTGATGGTGACCCTGTCGCTGATCGCTACCGCTTACCTGCGCGTCGAGGACGCCGGTTCCGCCTCCAGCCTGTTCAACGTCCTGCGCAACCTCGGCGGCGCCATCGGCATCGCCCTGATCGCGACGCTGATCGACTCGCGAGCAAAAACCTATTTCGATTACCTGCGTGAGGCCTTGGTGCCGAGCAACCCGCAGGTCGCCGAACGCCTGCAACTTTGGAGCGAAACCCTCGGCAGCCAACAAGCAGCCCTCGGCAAACTCAGCGAGATGACCCACCAGCAGGCCAGCATCATGGCCTACAATGACGCCTTCCATTTTATCGGCATTGCCCTGGGCATCAGCATGCTCGCGGTGTTTTTCAGCCGCCAACTGCCGGCCATGGCCACTAACGCCAGCAGCGCCGCCCACTGATCATTATCGCCCACCACTCGTGGGCGAGCCCTAGGTAAGCATGTCTTCCCCTGCCCGCTCCCGCACCCTACTGATCGTCATCGCCTTTGCAGTGGTCTACATCGGCTGGGGCACAACCTACTTGGCCAACCATTTCCTGCTGCGCGAGTTGCCACCTTTCGTGCTCGGCGCCTTGCGCTTCTTTCTCGCCGGCGGCCTGGCATTGGTCTGGACGTTGAGCCAAGCACGCGCGCCAATCCAGCGCAGCGACTGGGGGAGCGCCCTGGCCGGCGGTATTCTGCTGATTGCGGTGGGCCAGGGCGCCCTGATTTATGCCAACCAATACCTGCCCACCGGCATTCTAGCGATGCTCTACACCACCCTGCCGCTGTGGAGCGTGGCCCTGGAATGGCTGCTGGGCGAACGCCCACCCACCTGGGTGCTGATCGGCTTAGTGATCGCCAGCGGCGGCATCGTCTTGCTGATGAGCAATAGCCTTGGCGACCAGGCGAGCACGGCGCAATGGTTTGCCGGCAGCCTGGTGGTGCTCGCCACCTTGCTCTGGGCCTGCGGCGCCTGGCTACTGCGCCAGCGCCCGCCGTTCAGCTCCAGCTGGGGCGGGTTGAGCCTGCAGATGCTGATCGGCGCCACCCTATTGGCACTGTTCAGCCTTTGGCATGGCGATTGGCAGCACCTGCCCACGACCAATCTCAGCCGCGAGGCCTGGCTATGGCTGCTGTACCTGGTGCTGCCGGTCAGCCTCGGCGTGTACCCGGCTTATTTCTGGCTGCTGCGCGAAGTGCCGGCCAGCCTGGTGTCGACCTTTGCCTTCGTCAATCCAGTGGTGGCCCTGCTGCTGGGTTACCTGCTGCTCAACGAACAGCTAAGCCTCACCGCCCTGGGCGCGTGCCTGGCCACTCTGCTGGGCGTGAGCCTGATTATCTTCGGCCGTAGGTAGGGCAAGAGAACGCCCACGCAGCGCGACTACACCTGCAGCAGGCGCTCACGCAGCTTGTGGATCTCGTCGCGCAACTGCGCCGCAGCCTCGAACTCCAGATCGCGGGCCAACTGGTACATCTTCTCTTCCATCTGCCGAATGCGCTTGTTGATCTCACTCGGTGAGCGCAACTCGTTCTCGTAACGAGCCGCTTCCTCTGCAGCCTTGGCCATGCCGCGGCGTTTGTTACTGCGCGAGCCCGGCACCGTGGCGCCTTCAAGAATATCCTTAACGTCGCGGAACACGCCCTTGGGGGTAATGCCGTTGGCCAGGTTGAAAGCGATCTGCTTGTCGCGACGTCGCTCGGTCTCGCCGATGGCACGCTCCATGGAGCCCGTCATGCGGTCAGCGTAAAGAATCGCCCGACCATTGAGGTTGCGCGCGGCGCGGCCGATGGTCTGGATCAGCGAACGCTCGGAGCGCAGAAAGCCCTCCTTATCCGCATCCAGAATCGCCACCAGCGACACCTCCGGCATATCCAACCCTTCGCGCAGCAGGTTGATCCCCACCAGCACGTCGAAGGCGCCGATACGCAAGTCGCGGATGATTTCCACCCGCTCCACGGTATCGATATCCGAGTGCAGGTAACGCACACGCACGCCGTGATCACCAAGGTAATCGGTCAGGTCTTCAGCCATGCGCTTGGTCAGGGTGGTGACCAGCACTCGCTCCTCCAGGGCTACGCGCTTGCTGATCTCCGACAGCAGATCATCAACCTGGGTTAGCGCCGGTCGCACTTCGATCATCGGGTCGACCAGGCCGGTAGGCCGCACCACCTGCTCGATCACCCGCCCAGCGTGCTCGGCTTCGTAATTGCCAGGGGTCGCAGAGACGAAAATGGTTTGCGGGCTGATCGCCTCCCACTCGTCAAAACGCATCGGCCGGTTATCCAGCGCCGACGGCAGGCGGAAGCCGTATTCCACCAGGGTTTCCTTGCGCGAGCGGTCGCCCTTGTACATGGCGCCGACCTGCGAAACGCTGACGTGGGATTCATCGATCACCAGCAAGGCGTTGTCCGGCAGGTAATCAAACAAGGTCGGCGGCGGCGCCCCTGACTCACGCCCGGACAGATAGCGCGAGTAGTTTTCGATGCCGTTGCAGTAGCCCAGCTCGACAATCATCTCCAGGTCGAACCGCGTGCGCTGCTCCAACCGCTGAGCTTCCACCAGCTTATTGTTAGTGCGCAGGTACTCCAGGCGCTCCTTGAGTTCTACCTTGATCAGCTCCACCGCCTCCAGCAGCTTCTCCCGCGGCGTCACGTAGTGACTCTTGGGATAGAGCGTGTAGCGCGGCAGCTTACGAATCACTTCACCAGTCAGCGGGTCAAACGCACTAATGGTTTCCACCTCGTCATCGAACAACTCGATGCGAATGGCCTCCAAGTCCGACTCCGCCGGAAAGATATCGATCACGTCGCCGCGCACGCGAAACGTGGCGCGGGCAAACTCCATGTCGTTACGGGTGTATTGCAGGTCGGCCAGGCGGCGCAGCAAGGCGCGCTGGTCCATTTTGTCGCCGCGATCAACGTGCAGGACCATCTTCAGGTACGACTCAGGATCACCCAGACCGTAAATACAGGACACCGTGGTGACGATGATCGCGTCGCGACGCTCAAGCAGCGCCTTGGTCG
>NKIE01000296.1:0-285 GCA_002256055.1 Pseudomonas sp. PGPPP3
GTGCGCCTGGAAGTGGCAGACACCTGCCCGCAGCATTTGTCTGACTACCTGCTCAAGCAGTTCAGCCTGAGCGACAGCGAGCTGTATCGGGTCAATGGCCCGGTCAACCTCACGCGCCTGTTCAGCATCACCGGTCTGGCCAGTCACCCGGAGCTGCAGTGCAAGCCGTTCACGCCGGTGATCCCCAAGGCGCTGCAGAACAGCGAGAACATCTTCAACGTGGTGAGCAAGCAGGACATCCTGTTGCTGCACCCGTTCGAGTCGTTCACCCCAGTGGTCGACCTG
>NKIE01000296.1:295-4047 GCA_002256055.1 Pseudomonas sp. PGPPP3
TGCGCGCTTTGATGAAGAGTCCAACCTGGCCCTGGCCAGTCGCTTGCAAGCCGCCGGTGCGGTGGTGATCTACGGTGTGGTCGGCTTCAAGACCCACGCCAAGATGATGCTGATTCTGCGCCGCGAGAGTGGCGAGATCGTTCGCTATGCCCACCTCGGCACCGGCAACTACCACGCCGGCAACGCCAAGCTGTACACCGACTACAGCCTGCTGACCTCGGACGAGGCGCTGTGTGAGGACGTGTCCAAGCTGTTTAGTCAGCTGATCGGCATGGGCAAGACCTTGCGCATGAAGAAGTTGCTGCACGCGCCCTTCACCCTGAAGAAGGGCATCCTCGATATGATCGCGCGGGAAACCCAGTTCGCCAGCGATGGCCAGCCGGCGCATATCATGGCCAAGATCAACTCGCTGACCGATCCGAAGATCATCCGTGCGTTGTACAAAGCCAGCCAGTGCGGGGTGAAGATCGACCTGGTGGTGCGTGGCATGTGCTGCCTGCGTCCCGGCGTGCCGGGCGTGTCGCACAACATTCAGGTGCGCTCGATCATCGGCCGTTTCCTCGAGCACAGCCGCATCTATTACTTCTACAACGGTGGTGAAGAGCAGCTGTACCTGTCGAGTGCCGACCTGATGGAGCGCAATCTCGACAAGCGCGTCGAGACCTGCTTCCCGATCGAAGGCAAGCGCCTGATCCTGCGGGTCAAGAAGGAGCTGGAAACGTACCTGACCGATAACACCCAGAGCTGGATTCTGCAGCCTGATGGTCGTTATGTGCGCCACACGCCCAGCGGCAATCAGCACCACCGCAGTGCCCAGGCGACTTTGCTGGAGAAGCTCACCAGCTTGACGCCGGTGCGTTAAGCGCCGCACCGTTAAAAAAGCCCCGCGTAGCTCGTCTGCCGGGGCTTTTTTGTGTCGGGTCGATAAGTCAGGAGCAGGCGCTAGAAGCGCCTGAAAGGGCGGTCTAGCTGATGCGCAGGGTAAAACCGATGCGTTTAAGCCAGTCGGCTTCTTGGGCAAAGTCGGCCTGAGTCAGCGGGTTGGCTTCCAGCCAGTCGGCGGGGAAGCGGATGTCGAGGCTCTGCGGACCAGCCTGGAGGGTGACCTTGGGCATTTCCTGGCTGCCACGGATGTGGTGGAACAGGATAGCGAAGCGCAGCAGTACGCACAGGCGCACCAGGCTTTGCCCTTGATCGGCGAAGTCGCTGAGCTTTTCCTTGGGAATATTGCGCCGATGGCCACGTACCAGCAGGGCCAGCATTTGCTGGTCGAGGCGCGAGAAACCGGCCAGATCCGAGTGCTCGATCAGGTAAGCGCCGTGCTTGTGGTAGTGGTAGTGGGCGATATCCAGGCCGATTTCGTGGACCCGTGCGGCCCAGATCAACAGGTCGCGCCACTCGTCGTCCAGCTCCCAGTCGGTGGCCACTTGATCGAATGCCGACAAGGCTTTTTCTTCGACCCGTGCGGCTTGCTCTAGGTCGACGTGGTAGCGCTCCTGCAAAGCGCTGAGGGTGCGCTCACGCACGTCCTCGTGCTGGTGGCGGCCAAGCAGGTCGTAAAGCACACCCTCGCGCAGGGCGCCTTCGGAGTGGCTCATGCCCTCCAGCGACAGGGCGTCGGAGATGGCTTCCATGATCGCCAGGCCGGCCGGGAAAATACTCCGGCGGTCGGGTTTGATGCCGGGCAAATCCAGTTTGTCGACTTCACCTAGTTTCAGCACTTTGCGCTTGAGCCAGGTCAGCCCGGTCGGGTTGATCCCGCCGTTGCCTTGTCCTGCTTCCTTGAGCACCAGGCCGATAGCGCGAATGGTGCCCGAGGCGCCCAGGGCTTCCTGCCAGCCGAGGCGGCGCAGGGCGTGCTCGATACCCATCAGCTCCAGGCGCGCGGCGGTGTAGGCCTGGGCATAGCGTGCCGGGGTGATCTTGCCGTCACGGAAATAGCGTTGAGTGAAGCTGACACAGCCCATCTGCAGGCTTTCGCGCAGCAGCGGTTCAAAGCGTTGGCCGACGATGAATTCGGTGCTGCCGCCGCCGATGTCCACTACCAGGCGTTTGCCGGGGGTGTCGGCACTGCTGTGGGAGACGCCGAGGTAGATCAGTCGCGCTTCTTCGCGGCCGGAAATAACTTCTACCGGGTGGCCCAGGATGGCTTCGGCACGGCGGATAAATTCGCCGCGGTTGCGCGCTTCGCGCAGGGCGTTGGTGCCGACGATGCGCACGGCACCTTCCGGCAGGCCGATGATCAGTTGGGCAAAGCGACGCAGGCAGTCTAGACCGCGTTGCATGGCCTCTTCGCTTAATAAGCGTTGCTCATCGATGCCGGCGGCCAGCTGGACCTTTTCGCCGAGGCGCTCAAGGATGCGGATCTCGCCATGATCGGCTTTGGCCAGGACCATGTGGAAGCTGTTGGAGCCCAGGTCAATGGCGGCAATCATGGAAAAGTGCTTGGCAGCGGCTTGCAGCATGGTTGATAGGTCTCGATGCGGAACGGCAAGATCTCGCCATGATAGGGGTTTATGCCCGGTCGCGTCAGGTGGCCGCGGCGCAATGTCGCGTCGCGGGTCTGGGCGGCTGATCGATTCTAACCGCTATGGCGATAGCTAGGCTTAATCGTCTGCGCCTTTCAGCGAGCGTCAAGGCGGGCTATCATGCGCGTCACTTATTGCTTGCGACCGCGGAGATTTTCCATGAGCGAATTCATCACCAATGTTACTGATGCCAGCTTCGAACAGGATGTGCTCAAAGCTGAAGGCGCAGTATTGGTCGATTACTGGGCTGAATGGTGTGGCCCGTGCAAGATGATTGCGCCGGTACTGGACGAAATTGCCCAGACCTACCAGGGCAAATTGAAAGTGTGCAAATTGAACATCGATGAAAACCAGGACACCCCGCCGAAGTTTGGCGTACGTGGGATTCCGACCCTGATGCTGTTCAAGAACGGCAACGTCGAAGCCACCAAAGTGGGCGCCTTGTCCAAGTCGCAACTGGCAGCGTTCCTCGACGCTAACATCTGATTGCGTGCGGCGCTGCCGCCGATCAGTGTTGTGCTAAAAGCCCCGCAAACTGCGGGGCTTTTTCTATTGGAAGGCTGGACGGCTGCCTAAAGCCGGTGTTACATTCGGCTCGCAACGGTTTCTCCGTTGCCCTCTACCAGCCGTCGCCGACGCATTCTGAATGCGAATCCAGTGTAGCGATCTTGTCGCCTTCCTCGCGGCGCGGCCTCTTAAGCCAAGTGCTTACCTCTCTCCTCGTGATTACGTCATTCCTATGAATCTGACCGAACTCAAGCAAAAGCCGATTACCGAACTGCTGGAAATGGCCGAACAACTGGGCATAGAAAATATGGCCCGTTCGCGCAAGCAAGATGTGATTTTCTCGTTGTTGAAAAAACACGCTAAAGGCGGCGAGGAAATTTCCGGTGATGGCGTGCTGGAGATTCTCCAGGACGGCTTCGGCTTCCTGCGCTCCGCTGACTCGTCCTACCTGGCCGGCCCAGACGACATCTATGTGTCGCCCAGCCAGATCCGTCGTTTCAACCTGCGTACCGGCGATACCATCGTTGGCAAGATCCGCCCGCCGAAAGAAGGCGAGCGTTATTTCGCCCTGCTCAAGGTCGACACGATCAACTACGACCGTCCGGAAAACGCCAAGAACAAGATCCTGTTCGAAAACCTGACGCCGTTGTTCCCCACCAAGCGTCTGGTGATGGCAGCCGGTAACGGCTCCACAGCAGACCTTACCGGCCGGGTCAT
>NKIE01000296.1:4057-4461 GCA_002256055.1 Pseudomonas sp. PGPPP3
ACCAAGCGTCTGGTGATGGAAGCCGGTAACGGCTCCACAGAAGACCTTACCGGCCGGGTCATTGACCTGTGTGCACCCATCGGTAAAGGTCAGCGCGGCTTGATTGTTGCTCCGCCGAAAGCGGGCAAGACCATCATGCTGCAGAACATTGCCGCCAACATCGCGCGCAACAATCCGGAATGCCACCTGATCGTTCTGTTGATCGATGAGCGTCCGGAAGAAGTGACCGAAATGCAGCGCACTGTGCGCGGCGAAGTGGTTGCCTCGACCTTCGACGAGCCGCCAACTCGCCACGTACAAGTGGCCGAAATGGTGATCGAGAAGGCCAAACGCCTGGTTGAGCACAAAAAAGACGTGGTCATCCTGCTCGACTCTATCACCCGTCTGGCGCGTGCCTACAACAC